>DLFX01000225.1:2967-3126 GCA_002482405.1 Firmicutes bacterium UBA7709
ACCGTCCGAGCTCGAAAATTTTCATTTTATTAGAATCCTGAAATTTGAAGAGCGAGCGGTTTCAAAGGGAATACCCACCGGCAGCCGCTGTATTATAAAAAGCAATTGACATTTGCGGTTGCTGCGTTATAAAATATGTCCGATAACTTAATATCTTTT
>DLFX01000363.1:0-2620 GCA_002482405.1 Firmicutes bacterium UBA7709
GATACAACGGGGAAAAGTTTTTAAAGATCTCAGAGGATCTGGGTCTGACGATAAAGGGGATCCTTCTCACGCATCACCACTACGATCACGTAGGAGGAGTGGATAAGATCAAGGGAGCGACGGGCTGCCCGGTCTATATTCACAGGGCGGATGCCGACATGTATAAAAAACAGGCGGACGTGCTGCTGGAAAACGGGGATAAGCTGATGCTCGGCCAGGAAGAGATTGAAGTGATCCATACGCCGGGCCATACAAAAGGGGGCGTCTGCTTCTATTCGGAACAGAGCAAGCTCGCCTTTACCGGAGATACGATCTTCAACGTCGACCTTGGGCGGACGGATCTGGCCGACGGCTCCACCTCAGATATGGAGAATTCCATCCGCAATATCATCAATTTATGGGGCAATGAGATCACCATCTACCCGGGGCACGGGGACTCCTGCAATATGAAGTATGTCAGGAAGTACAACCAGGAGTTTCTGGATATCGCAGGAGGAGGGGGAAAATGAACAGAAAACTGATCAGTCTGACAGCGGCGATAATGATGGTGCTGGGGTCGACGCCTTTTTCACAGGTTTCAGGAGCGGAGGCGGACAGCGTAAGCGTTGCGCTGCCAAACTTTCCGGTCACTCTAAACGGCACAAAGGTGAACAATGATTACAGCAAGTATCCCCTGATCGTGTATCGCGACATCACGTATTTTCCAATGACCTACGGCGACTGCAGGTTTTTAGGGCTGGAATCCGACTGGAAAGGCAATNNCAATGCGTCAGGGCTTTCCATAAATGCCACGGGAGTTACGGCGGCTTATCAGGCGTATCAGACTCCCGTAAAGAACGGGAAAAGCTATCTGGCAAAGGTTCCGAACTTTCCCATCCAGGTAAACGGCAAGCCGGTGGACAACAGCAAGGAGGAATACCCGCTGCTCTCTTTTCGTGACATCACCTATTTTCCCATGACATGGAAATACGGGAACAGTGAATTTGGATGGGATTACAGATTTGACAACCAGAATGGGCTGGTGATCAATTCCGATAATATCAAGCTGAAACAGACTGCCATATCAAAGGACAGGGGAAAAACAGCGGATGGCAGGCTGAGCGATGCGGTGGCTGTGGCAAATGGATATGTCTATTATGAAGGGACCAAAGGGCGGATAATGCAGGCGCCATTATCCGATCCTTCAAAGATAAAAACCGTATATCAGCTTCCTGTCTGGAGTTATGGGGACGGCAAGGCATATGTGACGCCGGGCCTTTCTTCTCAAAAGGGAAAAGCCATGCTCTTTTATCATCAGGGCGGGGCTACCATGGGAACGGAATACCTTATTCAGCTGAACGACGACGGAAGCGCCACAGAGCTGAACCACAGTCGAAATATCATTCATACCTTTGGAGATAAGACCTTCAGCTATTGGGTGGGGCCCGCGCCGGGGTCCGGCAACCTTTCCATGAAGACGGGAAGCGGGGAATTCAAGCCTGTCGGAAACCCGGATTACCTCTATGGGTGGGCCTGGACTATGCCGGAGGCATATTCCAGGGAAGCGGCGAAGGCTGCATGGAGCTGGCCGGTGATCAGGATGAATACCTGATCTGCACTTTTGAGGAAACGGCGGAATCCAGGTACAGGATCATGATTTTCGATAAAAGCGGGGACGTTGTTTTCAAGACCTCCGACAGGGCCTATCCCAGAAATATCTCCATTGAGGGCAAAAACCTGTACTTCTACAATATCACCACCGGAACCGTCTGCACCGGCAAGCTGAGGTGATATTGCCTGCCTGCCGGTTTGCCTGTATATGAAAAACGGCTGCTTGAAAAAAGTTCGAAAAAAAGAAGAACTTGAAAAAAGAGATCGTTGACATATATCGGTCATCTATATATAATATTATATATAGNNTATCATTTTAATTTGAAAGGGGACGGAAATAGATGAAGGTGGACAAGAGTCTTGCCAGCGGCAGCACCACCATGCTGATCCTGAAGCTCATCGAGGAGTCGGACATGTACGGGTATCAGATGATCGAAGAGCTGGAGAGAAGGTCGAATAATGTGTTTACCTTGAAAGCGGGAACGCTGTATCCGATTTTGCACGGCCTGGAACAGCAGGGGATGATCACGGCCTATGACGGCGCGTCGGAGGAGGGAAGGCAGCGGAGGTATTACAGGATCACGGAGAAGGGCAAAAAGTTCCTCGGTGAGAAAAAGAAGGAATGGGATACCTTTGCCAAAGCGGTAAAAAGCGTGATGGGAGGGGTCTCTTATGCGGGAGTTTGACGCAGATCCTGTCCTGCGGTATACGGAGGAAGTGTGCGGTCAGATCCGCAGTAAAAGGGCCCGCCCGTACATTGAGAGAGAGCTTGCGGATCATATTGAGGACCGGAAGAGGAGTTTTACCAAAGAGGGGATTCCTGAAGAGGAGGCGCTGCAGAGGGCGGTCTCGGATATGGGAGACGCGGTGAGCGTAGGGCAGGAACTCGACCGCATCCACAGGCCAAAGCCCGAATGGAGCATCCTCTTCGTTACCGCTGTGATGCTCTGCATGGGAGCTTTTGCCCAGCATTACCTGTCGGTGATAGCGGCGGAGGGCGACTGGGCAGGAAAGACGGCATTTTACCAAT
>DLFX01000363.1:2637-3763 GCA_002482405.1 Firmicutes bacterium UBA7709
TATACTGTCTTAGGGAGGTATCCGAAGCGAATCTACGCGGGGATACTTCTCCTGTGCGGGGCATTGTACCTGTACAACGGGCAGTTCTTCGGATTTTACGGTCATAACCTGAACATTCGGTATCAGATGGTTTACCTCGCCCTGCTTCTGATTCCCGCATACGGAGCAGTCCTGTACAGCTACCGGAACAGCGGGTACAAAGGCATTCTGAAATGCGGCGTTGCGGCAGTTTTAGCAGTTTTCGTATTCGGCTATGCCGGTCAGGAATTCATATCGGTAATTTTCGCGATGGGAGGGCTGGTCCTGATTTCCGCCGCCGTCGCGAAAGGGTGGTTTGGGGTGAAAAAAAAGAAAAAAGCATTTGCCTTGGTATACGCACCGACCCTGTTCAGCCTCCTGGGGTTCGCGTTGATAAAGCAGTGGCGTTACGGGGATCAAAAGAATGTTTTTCTGGATATCATCAAGAGCAAAATTTTCATCGATCCGAATACGACAGACGGGTTTTTTATATCACTTGTGAGGGGCATCCTAAAAAACGCCCAGTTCACCGGTCAGGGGGAATTGGGGCCCATGGTCAAGCCCGGTACGGCGCCGGAGGAAATCCTTCCCATCTGGTGGGGGGACTTCAGCCTGACTTACCTGATCCATCAATGGGGGCTTATTGCAGGGGTACTGACATTGGCAGTCTTTATCTTTCTGATGGTAAAGATGGTCCGGGCGACGTTAAAGCAGAAGAATGCCCTGGGCTTTATGGTCTCCCTGTCGGCGGTTACGGCCATAGGAATCCAGTGCCTGCTGTTTTTCTCGGCGAACCTGGGAATCTGCTTTCTGACCATCCTCCCTTTGCCGCTGATGACCTTTGGCCAGACGAGCTTTATCGTGAATATGGCGTTGCTGGGACTCCTTTTGTCCGCTTACCGAAATATCGATATCGTCAGGGATATGCCCATTGAAATTAAAAATTGTTGACAGAAAAGGTTTATTGCGATAAACTTAGCGTGAAGTTTATTGCAGTAAACCTTTTTTCTGTTTGCCGGGAAGTCTTTTTGAAACTGAGTTCTTGCGGGAGCTTTTGTGAAACGAAACTCCCGGCAAGCTTTGGGACAAGAGATGATATGAGGAGGGG
>DLFX01000021.1:0-10133 GCA_002482405.1 Firmicutes bacterium UBA7709
CTCGAGATCAGATCATATCGGAAGAACCCGATGAGGCCCCAGTTGAGGGCGCCGATAATAATTAAAATGAGAACTAAGTTTCTCAAATTTATCACTCCTTTCCACTACTTTCGGTATAACATTTTTGATGTTTCGATATGATTATGTCCACGATTGCCGGATTTTATGATATGATAAGGGGAAGTATAAAAGAAAGGGGGGGATTGCTTGAAAGAGATCGAAATCCAGCTGAAGACAGGGCCAAGAGAGCAGCCCGTCGAAAGAACGGTAGAGCATGGGACGACACTTGAGAAACTGGCGAAAGAATATGGAAATCTGCCTTATACGGTATTGGCCGCCAAGGTGGACAATAAGACGAGCGAGCTGACGAAAAGGATAGAGAAACCGTGCGCCATCGAGTTTTTGGACATGCGGGACCAGGGAGGCAACCTGATTTACCAGCGGAGCCTGTCCCTCGTATACCTGAAAGCGGTCCACGACGTCATGGGAAAGGTTTCCGTGACGATAGAAAATTCTCTGAACAAAGGGCTTTATACCGAGATCAAGACCCCCGATCCGGTCACCGAGGAGGAAGTCCGGCAGATCGAGCAGAGGATGCGCGAAATCGTCGACAGTGACATCCCGTTTGTCAGAGAGGAAATGAACAGAGAGGACGCGCTGAAGGTGCTGCTGGAAGACGGCCTTATGGAAAAGGAAAAGATGCTCAGGAAATCCGAGGTGGAGAAGGTTCCATTCTACTCGCTGGAGGGCTTCCGGAATTTTTTCTACGGACTTATGACGCCCTCTACGGGATATGTAAAGCTCTTTGAGCTGAGAAAGTATCGAAGAGGCGTTTTGNNACCCGTCGGCGCCGGACCGGATACCGCCATATGTCGACGAAGTGCTGCTGTATCAGGCCTTTGGAGAGGCAAAGAACTGGGACCGCATTATGAAGATCTCCTATGTGGATGATCTGAACGAGACGATAGAAAGCGGAGAATATAAGGAAGTCATTCAAATTTCAGAAGCGCTCCATGAAAAGAAAATCGCGCAGATCGCCGACATGATCACGGAGCAGAAAAGGAGAATCGTTTTGATTTCCGGTCCTTCCTCTTCGGGAAAGACCACATTTGCCAGGAGGCTCAATATCCAGCTGAGAGTCAACGGGCTGGAACCCCTTTATCTGGGGACCGACGATTACTTCGTGGAAAGGAGTCAAACTCCCAAGGATGAAAACGGAGAGCCGAATTTTGAAGATCTCGAAGCCCTGGACATCGATCTGTTCAACCGGGATATGAACGGACTTTTGAACGGAGAGGAAGTGGACATCCCAGCCTTTGATTTTCTCCATGGTACCAAGGTGTTCGGCAAAAGGATTACCAGGGCAAAGAAAGGCCAGCCCATCATCATTGAAGGGATCCACGGCCTGAACCGGCAGCTTACCCAGGAGATTCCGGACGGGGAAAAGTTCAAGATCTACATCAGTCCCCTGACCCAGCTCAATATCGACAAACACAACAGAATCCCCACCACCGATGCGAGGATGCTCCGCCGGATGGTAAGAGATTACCAGTTCCGGGGCCATTCCGCCCAGAGCACCATCAGGTCCTGGCCGAAGGTCAGACAGGGGGAGGATAAGAATATATTTCCGTTCAATGGACAGGCGGACGTGTTCTTCAATTCGGAGCACATTTACGAGCTTGCCGTTCTGAAAAAATACGCGGAGCCATTGATGCGGAGCATCACCCGTCAGGAGCCGGAATACAGCGAGGCCGTCAGAATGCTGAAATTTCTTCAGTATTTCAAAGCGATCGAGGATGATTCCATCATCGTAAACAATTCCATCATCAGAGAATTCATCGGAGGGAGCATATTTGTATGAGCGAAGTCAGCATCATCGGCGGAATCACCGCAGATATCGAAGGCACCCCCTATAAGCAGCTGATTCAGGGCGATTCCAACCCGGGTAAAATATCGATGTCCTACGGAGGGGTCGGACGGAATATCGCCGAGAATCTGGCCAGAATGGGAGCCCGCGTAAACTTCATCTCCGCAGCCGGAGATGATTTTGCAGGCAGGGGAGCGGTGAGAGAGCTTTCGGATATCGGCGTCAATGTGGAAAATATACGGCTTTTGCCGGAGGAAAATACGGCGGTCTACATGTCGATCCTGAACCTCATGGGGGACATGGAGCTGGCCCTCTGCAATATGGACATCCTTGAGAGGATTTCCATAGACTTCATCGACAGCGCCTATGAGAGCATAAAACATTCTGAAATCATCGGGATCGACACCAACCTCACCGAGGAGACTCTTGATTACGCAACGAGAAAATTAAAGGACATCCCCATCTTTCTGGACCCGGTTTCCGTCGCAAAGGCGGAGCGGGCGAGAAAGGTCGTCGGACGCTTCCACACCATCAAACCCAACAGAATGGAAGCGGAGATTCTATCCGGTCTGAGCATACTAAACAGCGAAGAACTGGAAGAGGCGGGGCGTTGGTTTCTCGCTCAAGGGGTAAAGAGGGTGTTTATCACCCTGGGACCCGGCGGAGTTTTTTACTGTGACGAAAAAGATTCGGGAATCATCCGGCCCCAGCCGAGGGAAATTGTCAGCGCCACAGGCGCCGGAGACGCGTTTTCCGCGGCGATCCTCTATTCCCATTTAAAGGGTTTTGATTTAAAAAAGACGGCAGAGGCGGGTATGGCCGCGGCGTCCGTCGCAATGGGGTCAAAGGCGGCAGTAAACCGGGAAATATCACATTTCATGTTTTAAAATTTGTATGCGCTGGTATAATTATCAGGGTGAAAAAGAAAAATAGAAAATGGAGGGAACAAAAATGAAAGATCTCAAAGGAACCAAAACACTGGAAAATTTGCTGACAGCGTTTGCGGGAGAATCCATGGCCAGAAACAAGTATACTTTTTATGCTTCCAGAGCCAAAAAAGAGGGCTATGAGCAGATCTCCGCGATCTTTGCTGAGACAGCCGCCAACGAGAAGGAGCATGCGGAATTATGGTTTAAGCTGGCTCACGGCATAGGAACCACTTCGGAAAACCTGAGGGATGCCGCGGAAGGCGAGCACTATGAGTGGACCGACATGTACGCTAACATGGCACAGGTTGCACGGGAAGAGGGATTCCCTGAAATCGCGGCGCAGATGGAAGGCGTGGCAAAGGTGGAAAAGGAGCATGAGGACAGATATCTCAAGCTGAAGGAGAATGTTGACGAGTGCAAGGTCTTCGAAAAGGAAGAGGAAGTGGAGTGGAAGTGCGCAAACTGCGGCTATACCTTCATCGGTAAAAAGGCCCCGGAAAAATGTCCTGTCTGCGCTCATCCGAAGGCATATTTCGAACTGAAATCGAGAAATTATTAAGTAAGATTTTTCCGGGATCTGCGGGATCCCGTAAGATAACAGAAAGAAAAGCGGGCCTGTTCCGCGATCCGGTTTTCGGATCACGGAACAGGCCTGTTTTATGTCCGATTTTTTCCACATGTTTTTCTCCCTCATTTGGTTGACAAAAAAACTTTGCTGTCATAAAATTAATCCCGTCTGTAATAGTATCAAATGATCAGGAGAGCATTGAGTTGAAAAAGCGGAAGGTTTTAGTGGTTTTAATCATACTGATTGCAATAATCGGAGCAAGAGAACTGGTCTATCATGTCTCGTTTCCCGTCATGTACAGGGATTATGTCGTAAAATATTCTCAAGAATACGATATCGATCCCTATCTTCTGCTGGCGGTCATCAATGTGGAAAGCCGTTTTGACAAGAATGCCACGTCCCATAAGGGAGCCATCGGCCTGATGCAGCTTACGGAATCCACGGCCCACTGGATCGCCAAATCCATGGGCGATGAGAATTTTGATACCGACGACCTTTACGATCCCGAAACCAATATCAGAATGGGCGCCTGGTACATCGACAACATCCGGAAGGAATTCGCNNAATTCGGCTCAACAGAGCTCGTCCTGGCGGCATACAACGCGGGGCGGGGCAGCGTGGCCGGCTGGATCGACAGCGAGGTCATCGGCCGGGACGGAACAGACTGTCAGAACATTCCTTATAACGAGACAAAGAGATACGTTGAAAAGGTCATAAGGAATCAGGACATATACAGAATTTTATACGATATCAGTTAAAGAGTGAAAATTAAATTTCACTCTTTTTTATGAGACGGGAAATGTCGGCGAAGCCGCTTTTTATGGTTTATGGGGGAAATCTCATTCTGGTTATGCGAGTCATGTGAAGAAATATCGCTCAAGCTGTTNNATTCCGGGTATGGAGTATGCGGGCGTGCCGGCGTGTGCAAAAATGTGAGTGTGGAGTATGATTTTCTGCTTGAAGAGCCTTTAGAGGTGGAAAAGGTACACCATACTTGTAAATTTGAGCAAAGAGTTACTCCATACCGAGAGATTTGAACAAGAAAAGCAGGAAGGATACTCCCTGCTCGATATTTTGAGCGAATGCCTGCATCTTCATAGGACCCCGAGCGCCAGCGGGGGCCGGTGGCTCAGATAACAAGAAAACATCAGTTCTCAAGGGCGGGGTTTTGTGGTAAAATACAAGGGTAAAACAGAAGAGCAAAGAACATAAAAACGAAAGGGCAGCGTTGATGGAACACAACACAGACTATTTGAACAAACTGAATCCTCAGCAGAGGGAAGCCGCCGTACATACAGAGGGGCCGTTGCTCATACTGGCCGGCGCCGGCAGCGGAAAGACCAGCACCATGACCCACAGGATCGCTTACCTGATCAAGGAAGAGGGCGTCGCTCCATATAATATCCTGGCCGTAACCTTTACCAACAAGGCGGCCAAGGAGATGAGAGACCGTGTGGAAGACCTCATCGGGACGGGGATCAACATGTGGATCCTGACCTTCCATTCCGCCTGCCTCCGCATTCTCAGAAAACACGCGGAAGCCATCGGCTATAAGAATGACTTCGTGGTCTACGATCCCACCGACCAGAAGGTGGTCATAAAGAACTGCATCAGGGAAAAGAACGTGGACGAGAAAAAATACACCCCGGCCTATATCCTCAGCATCATCAGCGACTGCAAGGAAAAGGGGATCAGCCCCTCGAAGTATGCCGAGGATAACGGCGTCGATTTCAGGACCAAGATTATTCTGGACCTTTACACCGCCTATGAAGCCGTGCTGAAAAAAAACAACGCCATGGATTTCGACGATCTGATCCTGCGCACAGTGCAGCTCTTTGAGAAGAATGAGGACATCCTGGAATATTATCAGAACAAGTTTAAATACATCATGGTGGACGAATATCAGGACACCAATTATATGCAGTACCGATTCATAAAGCTCCTGGCTCAGGCGCATAATAATATCTGTGTCGTAGGCGACGACGATCAGTGCATCTATCAGTGGCGCGGCGCGGATATCAAGAACATCCTGGACTTTGAAAAGGATTTCAGAAACACCAAGGTGATCAAGCTGGAGCAGAATTACCGCTCCCACGCCAACATCCTGGATGCGGCCCATTCCGTCATCGAAAACAACAAGGGCAGAAAGCACAAAAAGCTTTGGACCGACAAGGAAAAGGGAGAGAAGATCAAGTATTACCGGGCAGACAACGAAAAGGACGAGGCGAGGTATATCGCACAGGAAATCGACCGGCTTCACTCCAAAGAGCTGAAATACAGCGACTTTGCGGTGCTTTACCGCACAAACGCCCAGTCCAGGACATTTGAAGAGGCTCTGTCGGGAAGGGAGCTCCCTTACCGCGTTCTGGGCGGGACGCGGTATNNGGTATTACGATCGAAAGGAAATCAAGGACGTCATGGCCTATATGAGGCTGGTTCAAAACACCGCCGACGATCTCTCCCTGACGAGGATCATCAACGAGCCGAAGCGCGGCATCGGGGACAAGACTCTGGAAAAGCTCCAGGCCCTTGCCTCAGTTCGGAACGAGAGCCTGTTCGACTCCCTGACGGACGACGAAATCGTCGAAGGGCTTCCTTCCAAGGCGGTGGACAGCATCAGGGAAATGATCGCAACCCTCAGGCAGTACAGTCAGGAAAAGGACAACCTGAAGGTTTCCGACATCTATGACGGACTTCTTGTAAAGACGGGCTATCTGAAAAACCTCGAGCTTCAGAATACGGTGGAAGCCGAGGGAAGGATCGAAAACCTGCTGGAGTTCAAATCGGTAATTTACGATTTTGAAAAGGAAAATCCGCAGCTTTCCCTGTCGGAGTTTATGGAGCGGATCGCTCTGCTTTCGGAGATCGATAACCACGACGCAGGAGAGGACGCCGTCGTGCTGATGACGCTTCACAGCGCAAAAGGCCTTGAGTTTCCCGTTGTGTTCATGCCGGGAATGGAGGACGGCCTGTTTCCCGGATGGCGCGCTTTCGAGAAACCGGACGGCATCGAGGAGGAAAGACGGCTCTGCTATGTGGGGATGACCCGGGCGATGCAGCGGCTTTATCTTACCAGCGCCGAGCTTCGCACCCTGTACGGCAAGACGGACTACACGAAGGAATCCCAGTTTTTAAAGGAGCTGGACAAGTCTCTTGTGGACGGGGATGCGGTCTATCAGAAGAAANNATCCCGGCTGGAGTCAGACCGGAGGAAACGACGGCTACTCCGGCTCTGAGATATTCCGGCCTTTCGAGCAGCTGAAATACATCAAGCAGAGCCAGGCGGCATCGGGCGTCAAAGGCGCCGGTTCCGATCTCAAGAACGGCGACAAGGTCTGCCACAATAAATTCGGAGAAGGTCTTGTCCTTTCCGTCGACGGGAGCACGGTGACCATAGCCTTCGACTCGGTAGGAGTGAAGAAGCTGGCAAAGGACATTGCCCCAATAAAAAAGATTTAAGAGGTGCGGAGATGAGTGACACCCTCAGCATAATGAAGGAAAAAGTCGGGATCCTGAATGAGGCGGCGAAGGCTTACTATCAGGAAAACCGTGAAATCATGCCCAATATCGAATACGACAGGCTTTATGACGAGCTTCTGGAGCTGGAAAAGGAAACGGGAGTCGTGCTGTCGAACAGCCCCACGATCCATGTGGGCTACGAGCTGGTGAGCGATCTGCCGAAGGAAGTCCATGAAAAGACCATGCTTTCTCTGGACAAGACCAAGGATGCGGCGGCTCTGAAGGATTGGCTCGGAGAGCAGACAGGTCTGCTCTCCTGGAAGCTGGANNCTTGGCAATCAGACGGGACTGCTTTCCTGGAAGCTGGACGGCCTTACCATCGTGCTGACCTATGGGGGCGGAAAGCTGGCAAAGGCGGTAACCAGGGGAAACGGCGAGGTAGGCGAGGTCATCACAAACAACGCAAAAGTCTTTGCCAATCTTCCTCTTTCGATTTCCTATCAGGGCGATCTGGTGCTCCGGGGCGAAGCGGTGATCCGCTATTCGGACTTCTATAAGATCAATCAGGAGATCGCGGACGTCGGGGCGCGGTATAAAAACCCGAGGAATCTGTGCAGCGGCTCCGTAAGGCAGCTGAACAACAGGATCACCGCCGAGAGAAACGTCAATTTCTTCGCCTTTTCCGTGGTGAAGGCGGAGGGAGTCGATTTTAAAAACTCAAGGGCCGCTCAGATGGAATGGCTGAGAGGCCAGGGCTTTGAAGCGGTGGAGTATAAAAAGGTGGATTCCGGCAACCTGGAGGAGACGGTGACATGGTTTGCCGAGCGTATCACGAAGAATGACTTCCCTTCCGACGGGCTGGTGCTGACGCTTGACGATATCGCCTACGGCGAATCTCTGGGTGCCACGGCGAAATTCCCGCGGGATTCCATCGCGTTCAAATGGCGTGACGAGCTCAGGGAGACAAAGCTTCTGGAGATCGAGTGGAGCGCGTCCCGGACCGGCCTGATCAATCCGATAGCGATCTTTGAGCCTGTGGAACTGGAAGGAACCACCGTCAGCCGGGCAAGCGTTCACAACCTGAGCATCATGGAAGGCCTTGAGCTTGGCGTCGGCGATACGATAGAGGTATATAAGGCGAATATGATCATACCCCAGGTTTCCGAAAACCTTACCCGAAGCGGCAAGGCGGGGATCCCGGCCCACTGTCCGGTATGCGACAGCGATACGGTGATCCGCCAGGAAAACGGAGTTAAATCCCTGTACTGTCCCAACGACGAATGTCCGGCAAAGCATATCAAATCCTTCACCCACTTTGTCAGCAGAGACGCCATGGGCATCGACGGCCTGTCCGAAGCCACCGTGGAGAAGCTCATCGACAGGGGCCTGATCAGGGAATACGCCGACATTTTCCGCGTCGAGCGGTTTAAGGATGAAATCACCGCAATGGAAGGCTTTGGGGAAAAATCCTTCAGGAATCTCATCGATTCTGTGAACAAGGCCAGGAAAACCAACCCCGTGAGGCTGCTTTACAGCCTGGGAATTCCCAACGTCGGGCTTTCCAACGCGAAAAATATCTGCAGGCACTTCGCCTATGACTGGACCGCCATTCAAAACGCCGATTACGACCAATTGGTTCAGATCAACGGCGTTGGCGGCATTATGGCGAACGCGTATATCGGTTTTTTTCAGAATGAAAAAAATCAGCGAATCGTTGAGGACCTGCTTCGGGAGATCCAATGGGAAGAGCAGCCATCTGACGGATCGGTCGACCGCCTGATCTTTGACGGACTGACCTTCGTCATAACCGGCTCGGTGGAGCATTTCAAGAACAGGAGCGAGCTGAAGGAGACCCTTGAGTCAATGGGCGGAAAGACAGCCGATTCGGTTTCCTCAAAGACCGATTACCTGATCAACAACGACAATACGTCCAATTCCGCGAAAAATAAGAAGGCAAAGGAATTGGGTGTGAAAATCATTACGGAAGAACAGCTGACAGNNGGAGAACTTGATGAATGAAGACAGGGCTGTTGATGCGAGAAACAAGGCCGGAAATTACTTTAAGGAAGGTTATAATTGCGCGGAAGCGATCTTCTTGACATATCGGGAATACCTTGCGCCGGAAATGGACCCGTCCATGGTAAAATTGATGACTGGATTCGGAGGAGGCCTGGGCCACAGCGGGTGTATGTGCGGAGCGCTGACGGGGGCCGTCACCGCCCTGAACATGCTCAAAGGGCGGGAAACGAACCGGGGATCCCGGGAGGAAGCGTATCAGCTTGCAAAAGAATTTGACGAAAGATTTGAGGAGAAATTTGGAGCGTCATGCTGCAGAATCCTGAATCCCCATCCCTTTGGATCCCCGGAACAAAAAACCAACTGTCTCAAAGTCATCGGAAACACCAGCAGGCTGCTGATGGAATTCCTCGATGAGAAAGGCCTGGTAGAGCAGGTTTGATCAATGGTGACATTCATGCCCGTGCTCATGGGCAAGGCAGCTTTCGCCGGAGTCCGCAAGATTGCCGCTAAGCCATTTCAACGCGACTTCTTCCACACGTCCTGAGCACCCGCGCAGGACTTCGATGCCCGCGCCGTTCAGGACCTGAAGGGCGCCTTCTCCCATATTGCCCGCAAGCATGACCGATACTCCCATATCCGCAAGGACGGATGCGATGTCCGATTTGCAGCCGCAGCTTTCCGGGGAGTCCACCGTTTCCTGGGCGGTGATTTTCTTTGTGCTGTCGTCGACGGTATACACGGTAAAATATTCGCAATGGCCGAAATGATCGTCGATCAAGCCCTTATTGGACGGTAACGCAATTTTCATTTTTAACCTCCAGATTTTCAATTCAATAATTCAACTCAATAAATGGAACACTCCTCTTATTAAGCATATGCTCACAATAATTATAGTACATATTGAGCATATGTCAATAACTCTTTTGAAAATTTTTCTGCCCTAAAAATTGACATGAAGTGTCATGCGCCGCAGGGAAAGATGACGAGGGCGCGAGAATCAGAAACGTTCTAATCTGGCTCTTTACATCTATACAGTTTAAATGCTATAATGTGACATGGAATCCTTAATAATGTAATTTCAGACAGTTTTTAAAACGAGCGGGTAACGCTGAAAGGCTTGTTTTTTATATGAAGATTAAAAGGGTGCTTCCATGATCTGGCAGCGCGTTTTTTTTATAGCATAAGGGAATATCACCATTTCTGGTAGCCATATATGTATGAAATGACCGTTAAGGCCGCGCTGAAAAGCGTGTACAGCGAGCCCGGCGTCTACTCCAGGACAGGGCTGAGC
>DLFX01000021.1:10157-12680 GCA_002482405.1 Firmicutes bacterium UBA7709
TGAGCACAAAAATAATCTGCTGTATACTTTTCGACAGCAGATTATTTTTGTACTTGGGATTGGACCGCGATTTTATTAAAATAATTCAGAGGAGATGGGAACATGCCCAATATATTTGTTCTGGCGCTTATGCTGTCAATGACGCTCACGGTTCTGATGATGGTATATGCCATCGTCAAGCATACCGTTGAAAAATCTTTTTTCCTGATCCTTCTCTCCATCGCCAATCTCTTTTTCGTTTTCGGCAATCTGCTGGAGATGACTGCGCCTACTCTGGACGCAGCCTTTTACGGTGTCCGTGTGCAATATATAGGCGCGCCGTTTCTCGCGCCGCTGACCTATCTGTTTTACAGAGACTTTTATGGAAAGAAGAGGCTGACGCCCCTGAAACATGCCCTGTTTTTTGCCATTCCTCTTCTCGCCGTGCTGTCCTTGCAGGCGTTCCCCCTTGTGCGGCTGCAATACGGCGACATATGGTACACCACCAATGGAGAGATCGTCAACGTACAGCACACCTGCGGCATTACCTACTATTTGAGCACCGCACTCAATTACGCCTGCATCATTTTGAGCCTCTGGCTCATCATTGGACGGATATGGCACGGCGGCAGAGGCCAAAAGCGGCAAAGTCTCGTACTGCTGATCGGTGTGGCGGCCCCCGTCGCCGCCAACGCAGTTTACGTCTTTTGGGATGGGGTCCGCGGCTTCGACCTGACGCCCATCGCCTATGTGACTTCCATGGCGGTGCTCCTCTATTCGGCTTTGGCATACAATATGCTGGATGTGCTTCCCCTGGCGCGGGCCCAGGTTATGGACGAGCTGGAGGACGCCTTTATCGTATGCGACGACGACTTTAACTTTCTGGACGCAAATCTGTCGGCAAGGCGTCTGTTTCCGGAACTTTCCACTCTGTCTCCCGGCGAATCGATGGAGCGGGTGAAGGGGTTCAAGAGCGAGGGAGAGATTCAGGTATGGATGGGCGGTGAGGAACGGCACTATAAGATCACCACGAATCCTATCCTCCGCGACACAAAACACAGTGGATTATGTGTCGTCTTTCGAAACGTCACAGTGGAAAACAGACTCCTTGAGAACCTCCAGCGTCAGGCCACGGTGGATGCGTTGACGGGGATTTACAACCGGGGAACATTTTTTGATCTCGCAGAGGCGACGCTGGAACAGGAAAAGGGGAGGATGATTGACTTTGCCCTGCTGATGATCGATGTGGATCATTTCAAACAGGTGAATGATAACTATGGGCATCCCTGCGGAGACGCCATCTTGAAAGCCATTGCCGATATCTCAAAGACTCATTTTCGCAAAGGCGATGTAGTTGGCCGCTATGGGGGCGAGGAATTTGCAGTGCTGCTTGCGAACATCTCAGGCGCCCAGGCGGTAGCGGCGGCTGAAAAATTCCGCAAAGCCATCGAAGATATGAAAATATGCTGTCAGGAGCAAAGCGTTGGCGTTACCATCAGCATCGGGGTTGCCCACTGCCCTGCCGGAGATGGACAAACGCTGGAAAGCTTGCTGAATCAGGCGGATGAGGCGCTGTACCTCTCCAAGAGCGGAGGGCGCAACCGAGCCAGCCTGTATAGCGGGAAGGGGGTAGTCATATGAGAAATATAAAGAAAACCATCGCGCCGCTGTTCAGGAAAAGATCAACCTGGGTGATCATTTTAATCGCCCTTTTGTTTGCGGCAGCGATCACGGCAGTGTTCGTACATGAAAAACAGAAGCTGAATGCGGAGTTTACGAGCACTATTACCAGCAGCCTGAACATTCATACAAAGAACAACGCGGCTCGGATCGAGCAGGAGATCGAAGACGCGGAGAGGGCCTTAAAGATGGCGGGATCCATATTCCGGCGTTCAAAAAGCGATGGAATCGAGAGCTTTCTAAAGCAGAGAAACGACGCAAATCCCGTCTATACCGTCGAATATATCACGATGGAGAAAATGCGGGCGGACGCACCGCTCTTTTTTGCACAGACGGATCAGGAAAACGCTCTGTCACGGCTGGCGCAGGGGGAAACGGTGGTAGGTGATATCTCCTACGACGATGAGAGCGGGAAATATTTCCTCACAGTCGTTTTGCCTTTTCAGGAGGGGGATGCTGTAACGGGCGTCCTGTATACCCGCTTTAAGACGGGCGTTTTGCTCCTGGAGCGTTCCGAAAGCGAAGCCTATCAGGACGTCCAAAGCGATCTCATCACCGCCGATGGGGATGTGGTCCTTAACGCTTCCGCCAGCGGGCAGGGGGGAAACCTGTTCGACGCTTTGCATGAATATCATCTGGCTCAGACCGAGATCGACAGGATCGCCGACGTTGTCCGCAGCCCGGAGATGGACAACGCAACATTTCTTCGCAACGGGGAAATATACTACGCGGCCGCGGTCCAGCTCAAATATAACGGTTGGAATATAGTTTCTTTTGTGCGGGGCCCCGATGTGCTGCTGCATTCGGCGGGAATCTTTCGTGAGATGGTGCACACCAGCGTTATCGCTATCCTGATCACCGCAG
>DLFX01000102.1 GCA_002482405.1 Firmicutes bacterium UBA7709
AGAATCCCGACGACCAGCTCTTTATGGCCAGAGTGAACGATGATATCGCCTTCGGACCGAGGAATTTCGGCTACAGTGCCGACGAGGTAAAGGCCATGGTGGACCGGGCCGTCGAAACGATGAAAATCGAACACCTCGTGGGCCGGGCGCCCCATAAGCTTTCCGGCGGTGAAAAGAGGAATGTGGCCATCGCGGCGGTTCTGGCCATGAACCCGGAAATCCTGCTCTTTGACGAGCCCAGCTCCTTTCTGGATCCGAAAAGCCGGCGCAATTTCATCTGCGCTATGGCGGAACTGCCTCACACCAAGGTCATCGCAACCCACGATCTGGATCTGGTCCTGGATCTTTGCGACCGGGTGATCATCCTCAGAAGGGGAGAGGTCTTTGGGGACGGAAAACCCATGGAGCTTTTCCGAAATGCGGAACTGATGGAAGAGGCGGGGCTGGAGATTCCGCTGAGCATGCAGAGACGCAACTGTTCAGCGATAAATGAAGGGATATAGGACATGGCTTCCTCAACCGGTCAGAATTTTGGCCCTCTCTTCGCTTTATCTCGCCATGTTCAGGCTATCAAACAAACGTTTGATTAAGCCATGCCCTATAGACCAATAAGAAATCGCTGAACAGTTGCGCACAGCAAAGAACTTGGACCATCAGAACCGTAATATCTTTTGACATNNACATTTCGCGTATTTTCATATAAAATTTTCTAATGGGAAAAACATATTTTAGTGGTTTGGAATTGGGAAGCCGCTAAAAATATTACGATGGAGTGAAACATGGATCAATCCTATGTGCAAAATGTTTTAAATATGGTCGCCGAGGGGAAAATGGAGCCCCAGGAAGCGATGGAACAGCTGAAAGACCTGCCGTTTCAGGATTTGGGGTTTGCGAACCTCGACCAGCACAGAAACATCAGGACCGGACATCTGGAGACGGTTTTCTGCGAAGGAAAGACGCCGGAGCAGACNNCCATCATGAGCAGGCTGAAGGAGAAGAATTCCAGCATTCTGGGCACCAGGGCATCCCGGGAGGTCTTTGAAAAGGTCAGGGAAGCTGTCCCGGAAGCGGTCTATTATCCCGACGCCCGGATGATCGTGATTAAGAAAAGCGAAGAAATCCTCACGGAAAAAATCATCGCTGTGGTCACCGCAGGCACCTCCGATATCCCCGTTGCCGAGGAGGCGGCTCTTACCGCCGAAACCATGGGGAACCGGGTGGACCGGATCTACGATGTCGGCGTGGCAGGGATCCATAGGCTGTTCGGAAAGATGGACCGCATCAGAGCGGCAAACGTGGTCATCGTTGTAGCCGGAATGGAAGGGGCTCTTGCCAGCGTAGTCGGCGGTCTTGTGGACAAGCCGGTGATCGCGGTTCCCACAAGCGTGGGTTACGGGGCGAGCTTCGGAGGCCTTTCGGCTCTGCTGACCATGCTGAACAGCTGCGCCGCGGGGATCGCGGTGGTGAACATCGACAACGGCTTCGGCGCCGGGTATCTGGCGTCAACCATCAACCAATTATAGAATAATAAACGCGGCCTTAGGGGCCGCTTAAAGGATTTTTAGGAGAATTCAATGGAGAAAATTCTGTACTTTGACTGCTTTGCGGGAATCAGTGGGGACATGAGCCTTGGGGCGCTGATCGATCTGGGCCTCGATCCTTCCACCGTGCTGGCGGAACTCAAAAAGCTGGGTGTCAAAGGCTATGATATAGAGATTCAAAAGGGCAAGCGGTTTTCCATCAGCGGCATCGACGTCAAGGTGACGCTGAACGGGGAAACGGATTGCGTTCATGAGCACGAAGCGGAGGCACATGATCATGTTCATGAACATGATCACAGTACGGATGCTCATGCCGGCGGCCATGGCCACGACCATAAGCATGGCCACGGCCACAGCCCTCATGGACATGACGACCACCACCACGGCCACAGCCATCGTCACGATGAGAGGGAGAGATCCCTTTCCGATATCGTTCATATCATCCGCTCCTCCGGGATCAGCGAAAGGGCAAAGACGATGTCCATTGCGATTTTTGAAGAGATCGCCAAAGCGGAAGCCGCCGTACACGGGGTGCCTCTCGACGAAGTCCACTTCCATGAAGTGGGAGCTGTGGACTCCATCGTGGATATTGTCGGAACGGCGATCTGCATCGACATGCTTCAGGTGGACAGAATCCTCTGCTCTCCGGTTCATGAGGGGCAGGGCTTTGTCAACTGTCAGCATGGAAAGCTTCCGGTACCGGTGCCGGCGGTGGTCAAGATGCTGGGCGGCAGCGGGATTTCCATCGTTGTGGAGGATATCCAGGCGGAGCTGGTCACTCCGACGGGGTTCGGCATTTTAAAGGCGCTTTCGGAGGTCTGCGGTAAAATGCCGGAAATGCTTGTAGAGGGCGTCGGATACGGCTTTGGAAAGACTGAAACCGGCAGACTGAACGCCCTTCGGGTGATCCTGGGAACCGCTTCCGGACAGTCGGGGCAGAATCCGGCAGACAGCTGTGGCGCCACAGGCGCCGCCCCACAGGACGAGTATGAGGGAACGGAGCGCGACCGGGTCGTTCTCCTTGAGACAAACATCGACGACGCCACGGGGGAAACTCTGGGATACGCCATGAGCGGACTTATGGACGCCGGTGCGCTGGACGCGTATTTCACGCCGATCCAGATGAAGAAAAACCGTCCGGCGGTGATGCTGTCGGTCCTGGCAAGGCCGGGGGATGCGGAAAGGCTTTCCGAAATCGTGTTCCGGGAGACTTCCACCATAGGGATCCGGGTACAGGAGCTTGACAGGATCACCTTAAAAAGAGAGATCAGAACGGTTCAGACAGAGCTGGGAGAGGTGCGAGTGAAATCGGTCAGTGTCCGCGGGCTGGAGAGAGTCCAGCCGGAATACGAAGACTGCGCGAAGATCGCAAAAGAAAAAAGCCTTTCATTAAACGAAGTCTATGAGGCTGTAAACAGGGCTATGAAATAAAAGCGCAATGATAAAGAACCTTATAAAATAAACATCTATGAAAAAGGAGCCACTATGGAAAAGAATTTAGCAAAGACCTACGATCCAAAGGATTTTGAAGATAGAATCTATGAGAAATGGGAAAAGAGCGGGGCCTTCAAAGCCAAGAGGGATCCCGATAAAAAACCCTTTACCATCGTGATGCCGCCGCCGAATATCACGGGGCAGCTGCACATGGGACATGCGCTGGATCAGACCCTTCAGGATGTGCTGACCCGCTGGAAGAGAATGCAGGGCTTCAGCGCACTGTGGCTTCCGGGGACGGATCACGCCAGCATCGCTACCGAGGTCAAGGTGGCCGACAAGATCAGAAGCGAGGAGGGAATCACCAAGGAAGAGCTGGGACGGGAAGAATTTCTCAAAAGGGCATGGGAGTGGAAAAAGGTCTACGGCGGAAAGATCACCGAGCAGGTGAGAAAGCTGGGCAACTCCTGCGATTGGGATAGGGAACGCTTTACCATGGACGAGGGCTGTAACAAAGCCGTCATCGAGACCTTTGTCAAGCTGTATGAAAAAGGGCTGATCTATCGTGGAAACCGCCTGATCAACTGGTGCCCCAGCTGCGGAACGTCTCTGTCGGACGCCGAGGTAGAGCATGAGGATAAAACCGGAAAGTATTATTATTTCAGATATCCCGGCGCAGACGGAAGCGAAGGAATCACCGTCGCCACCTCAA
>DLFX01000378.1 GCA_002482405.1 Firmicutes bacterium UBA7709
GATATCCCGCAGTTCAACGTTGGAGACACCGTTAAAGTACACATTAAAATCAAGGAAGGCTCAAGAGAAAGAGTCCAGATTTTCGAAGGCTTTGTACTGAAAAGACAAAACGGCGGACTCGGCGAAACGTTTACGGTAAGAAGGATCGCTTCCGGCTGNNTAGGCGTTGAAAAGACTTTCCCGATTCATTCTCCCAGGATCGACAAGATCGAAGTAGTAAGGTCAGGCGACGTCAGAAGGGCGAAGCTCAACTACATGCGTGAGAGAACCGGAAAAGCAGCTAAAATCAAGAGCAAAGAAAATAAATAAGACGAGTGAAGGGGAGCCGGCAAGGTTCCCCTTTTAACATTCTGTCCGACGCTTAGCCGCAGCGGCAAAACGGACAGCAGCGCGACTGCGCTGGAGTTCCGTTTACGGAACGTTNNTTATGCTGGAAAATCACGAATCTTTGATTCGTAGATTTTCGTCGTATTAAATCAAGAATACATCTGCCAGGCGCCTAAATCTGAGGACATCCTGGCAAGCGCTGAAACGATTGGGGAGAAGAGCAATGGAGCATATCAACTGGTATCCGGGCCACATGAAAAAAACGCGGGAATTGATACAGGAAAACCTCAAGATGGTGGACGTCGTCATTGAGGTGGTTGACGCGCGCATTCCCGTATCCAGCAGAAATCCCATCATCGACGAACTGGTCAAAAGCAAGAGGAGGATCGTGATACTGAACAAAAGCGATCTTTCCGACAGCCACGCCAACGAGGAATGGGTGGAATATTTTAAAAATCAGGGTTATGATGTGCTTCCAATGAACTGCATGACCGGCTACGGCGTGCCCCAGTTATTTAAGCTGCTGACTGCCATTCGGGAGGAAAAGAACGAGGGGAAAGTCAGAAAACGGCCCCTGCGGATGATGATCGTCGGCGTTCCCAACGTGGGGAAATCGTCTCTGATCAACAGGCTCACCGGGAAAAAGAGCGCAAAGACCGGAAACAAACCCGGCGTTACCAGGGGAAAGCAATGGCTCAACCTTGAAAACGATATGCAGCTTCTGGACACTCCGGGAATTCTGTGGCCGAAATTTGAAGACCCGAAGGCCGGGCTGAATCTGGCCTTTTGCGGCTCCATCAAGGATGAGATCCTGGATGTGGCGTCATTGGCGTTGGAACTGATCAAGGTATTGCAGGTCGACTATCCCGAGCTTTTGAAAGAGCGGTACAAGCTGGAAGATCTGGGCGGCCAGCCTTTGGAGACCATGGAGCTGATTGCGGAGAAAAGAGGCTTTATCCAGTCGGGGAAGCGCATCGACTATGAGCGGACCGGAAGGACTCTGCTGGATGAATTCCGCGCCGGAACCATCGGAAGGATTACACTGGAGAAAAGCATATGACAAAGGAAGAACGGGAGCGGCAAGCAGTGTTGAGGCTTGCCGAAATGAAACAGATCGAGGAGGAGCTTTATGCGGGCGGCGCCCGGTATATTGCAGGCGTTGACGAGGTAGGCCGCGGGCCGCTGGCGGGACCCGTTGTCGCGGCCGCCGTAATCCTGCCCGCCGACTTCGACGTGCCGGGAGTGGACGATTCCAAAAAGCTTTCCGAAAAGAAAAGGGAAGTGCTTTTCGATCAGATTACGGAACATGCCGTCGCCTATGGCGTCGGAGTCATCGAAAATTACATAATCGACGAAATCAACATATTGGAGGCCACGAAGCTTGCGATGAAGAAGGCTCTTGAGCGGCTTGAGACCAGACCGGATTACATACTGATCGACGCGCTGACCCTGAAAGATGTGCCCATCCCCCAGCGAGGAATCATCAAGGGAGACAGCCTCAGCGTTTCTATCGCCGCCGCGTCTATCGTCGCAAAGGTCACCCGGGACAGGATGATGAAGGAATATCATGAGAGGTTTCCCCAGTATGCCTTTGACCACAACAAGGGATATGGCACGAAAGCTCATATTGAAGGAATCGAATGCTACGGCCCCTGCCTGCTCCACCGAAAGACCTTTTTGAAGAAATACGTGGAGGAAGAGGCGGCAGAAGAGGCAATTGCAGCAGCCGAAGAGGTCGAAGAACAGACCAGCATGGAATTAAACCCGGGCTTTCGCCCTTGAGTTTCCGGTGAGTTGTGCAAAATTTTCGATTTAGAACACCATGTCGATAAATTCTTGAATCCGACACCTCTGCAAGGGTACGGCTTTGGTTAAAATTCGTTAAACCGAACAATTTACTAAAATAGCCGTCCTAAATCGAAAAAATTGTGCAGGTTTTATCTCCCCATATTCTTTCCATATTCTCCCTATATTCTTTCCATATTCTCTCCATATTCAAACTGCCAACAGCCAAAGAGGATTGACAACGATCAGACCTTTCGGCTATAATAGCCTAGTAGTAAAGTGTCAGGAAGACACTCCCGTATTAGAAGATACGAACGGGCCGGCGGAGATTCGCCGGATGGATCAGCTGGGGTCCGCCGAACGGGCCGGCTGGGGTCCGGATGAGCCAGTCGACGGCCTGCCTGATCTGCGAAGGAAGCGGATCGGGAATCGAATCAAAAACGTTGAAACAGTGCCATGAAGGTGCATAAATGGATCGGAGAAGCGGTTCGTGCCTTATGGTATTTTTTTTGTAAGAGAAAGGGAGTGTAAACAATGCATATGGCAGACGCATTGATCACACCTGCGGTGGGCGGAGTTATGATGGCCGTCAGCGCGGGAGCGATCGGATATTCGGTAAAAAAGGTAAAAGAAGAGCTGGAC
>DLFX01000146.1:0-1338 GCA_002482405.1 Firmicutes bacterium UBA7709
TGGCTGCTGTTTGCCGGCCTTGGCTGCCTTGGGATCCTGGCGATCACGTCATACGACCTGGTGTGGTTTCATTTCAACAAAAGGGAAATCAAGAGTCGAACCATAGTAAAAACCGCATGGATCGCAAGCGCCATAAACAATGTGATGGGAATGGGCGGATTGACAGGAGCGTTTATCCGCACCGTCTTTTATAAGAAAGCAAACATCGAGGATATTGACATATTAAAAATCAATGTGCTGCTTGTGCCATCGTCCATAACCGGTCTCAGCATATTGATGTGGTATAATCTCCGCGGCGTTATCCTTCATGCTGAAACTTTGGCGATAAAGGAGCATCCCGTCATCCTTCTGGTGCTGGTTATTTTTTGTCTGTACATATTGCTTTATCTGCTGAGTGAATTCATTCCCTTTCCTTTCATTAAAGAGCAGCTTACAAAGTGGGGATTTATCGGAAGCTTCAAACTCAAAATATCATTAGTGGCCGCTTCCACCGTGGAATGGTCCGCCGCCGCGCTGTTCCTCTGGGCCATCGCAGATCATATCAAACCCGGAATAAGTATCAACGGCGTGATTTTCTTTTTTGCCGTATCGGCTGCGGTGGGATTGCTGAGCTTTATTCCCGCAGGCTTCGGCTCCTTTGACCTGATGATGATTTTCGGGCTTCAGGCGGCCGGCCTGAGGGGGGCGGAAGCCGCCGGGGCTTTGATCTTGTTCAGGGTATTCTATTATTTCATTCCGCTGATCATCGCTTCCCTTCTGGCCGTAGTCGACGCGATCCCAAACGGCAATGGGTTTCCCATGCTGAGAGAGCTCTCGCCTTTCTGGGAAAAAATCGGCAGAAGAAACGGCGTGAATGAATATCAGTTTGNNATATCCTTAAAGATTTTACGATCGTCGCTTTATGGCTGCTTATGATCGCCGCCGCTTCGATCATGGTCATATCTACGCTGACCCCGGAGATCCCGGAGCGGATCCATTTCCTCCTGGCCTTTTTTTCCGTGCCGTTCCTGCGGTTTTCAAACGGCGCTACGCTGCTTTCCGGGCTGATCCTTTTCATTTTATCCGACGCAATCAAGCTGAGAGTGAAAAGGGCCTATTATATCTCCATGGGCGTCCTCTTTGCCGGCGGAATCTTCAATTTGCTCAAGGGGTTCAATTTTGAGGAGCTGATTGTATTCGCCGCGGTCATTTTAGTTTTAAGGTATTCCAAAGATAAATTCTACAGGGTTTCCATCCCTCGAAGCTGGGGAAGATTATTCAAGCAGACGGTGATGTCCCAGCTCGTCGTCGCGTTATACATGCTGTCAGGCCAGTCGACGCCGTTTTCCTTTTACCACC
>DLFX01000146.1:1351-19138 GCA_002482405.1 Firmicutes bacterium UBA7709
AGACCCCCGACGACTACTTCAATAACGGGATCGTCCTGAGTATAGCGATACAAATATTGATCGTGATCTGGTTCTTCGTGCAGAATCAGAAAGCTCCCTGGAGCCGACAAACCAAATCTGAAATTTACGGGACTCTGGACCGTTTCATATGCTGCCGCGAAGGGAACGCTCTGACCCATCTCATCTATTCAGGAGACAAATATCTTTACGCGAGCGCCGACGGCCGGGCCCTGATCGCGTTTCGGCCCTATAAAGATAAGCTGGTTGCCCTTGGAGACCCTATCGGCGATCTGGAGAATTTTACGGATTATCTGGAAGAATTCCGGCGATATGCGGATCTGTACGGATACCTTCCTATCTTCTATCAGGTCTGCCAGGAAAGCCTGACAAAATATCATGAAATCGGATATACCTTCTTTAAATTGGGGGAGGAAGCCTACGTCGATCTAAACAGCTTCGACCTTGGCGACAGAAGATATAAGGCTTTCCGGAATACAAGAAACCGGATGGAACGGGAAGGAGTGCAGTTTGCGGTTTCGGAGCCGACCCACAGCGGAGAGCTGCTGAACGAGTTGGAGAAATTGTCTCAGGAATGGCTGGGGAGAAGGCGTGAAAAGGGGTTCTCACTGGGACGTTTTGACAGGGGATATCTCAATAGGAGCCAGATCGCTCTTCTGAAGGATGCCGGTGGAAAGGTAACGGCTTTTGCATCGATCATGCCTTTTTACGACAAAAAGACTCTGTCGGTGGATCTGATGCGCTTTTCAAAGGATTCTCCAAGCGGGAGCATGGATTATTTATTCATGAATCTGCTTCAATGGGCAAAAGAAAGAGGCTTTACAAGCTTTAATCTCGGCATGGCGCCGCTTTCCAACGTCGGAGAATCTCAATATGCGCTGAAGGAAGAAAAAGCGGCGAGGCAGTTGTTTAACTACGGCGGAGCTTTTTACCATTTCAAGGGCCTCAGAAAATATAAAGAAAAATTTGATCCTGAGTGGTACCCGAAATACCTGGCCTATCCCAAGCAGCTGAGGATCACGCCGCTGCTGATCGATATCAGCATTATGGTGAGCAGGTCTTACAAAAATCATATAAAAGAATGACCCTGCATACGGGGTCATTTTTCATATGCGACCAGGACTACTTCCTTGTCGTTCAGCGCTTTGATTTTGGACTGGAAGCTGTTGATATCCGCGATATCGGCCTCGGATAGTTCCGCGAACTTCATGCTGTTCTGATAATCGTTCATTTTATTCTCCTTTCTTTTAATTATTAGAATCTCCAATTTGCTGTCTATTATTTTCGGGTTTCATTGGAATCCATTGATTGGAAGGCTGATTTATACAAAATAATTTGACAAATCCAATTTATAATGGTATATTATGTAATATATAACAAAAAGAGGTGGTTCTGTATGACTCTCGGAAGCTGGGGAGAAGCCGCGGCGGAAAAGTATCTGAAAAAGAAAGGCTATGCCATCCTTGAGCGAAATTTCCGGTGCAGGCTCGGTGAGATCGATATCATCGCATTGGACGGACGGTCGCTGGTGTTCATCGAAGTGAAGACGAGGTGCAATCAGAATTACGGACTGCCCTGCGAAGCCGTCACCGCCGCGAAGCTGCAGCATCTGAAGAGGACGGCTGCTTATTATATCGCGGCTCATAACGCCGGCAGCTGGGATCTCAGGCTGGACGTGATCGAGATATTGGCGAGAGGCAGCCGGGCGTATATTCATCATATGGAAGGGGTATAAATATGTATTCGCAAGTGATCAGCGGAACGCTGTACGGACTGGACTCGGAGCAGGTCGTCGTGGAAACCGACCTGTCGCCGGGACTTCCGGCGTTCAATGTGGTGGGCCTGCCCGATGCGACGGTGCGGGAATCAAAGGAAAGGATCCGCGCCGCCATCGTCAATTCCGGGTTCAAATTTCCCGCTAAGAGGATTACCGTCAATCTGGCTCCGGCGGGGACGAGGAAGGAGGGGACCCATTTCGACCTTCCCATGGCTGTTGGAGTCATGGCTTCGGTGGGACAAATCCGGAAGGAAAGGGCGGAACGGTATGCTTTTCTGGGCGAACTGTCCCTGGACGGAAGCGTGAACCGGATCAACGGGGCGCTGCCTTTGGTGATCGGTCTGCGGAACCAGGGCGTTGAAAAAATCATCCTGCCTGCGGCGAACGCGGAAGAAGCCTCTGCCGTCAGGGACGTTTTACTGTTTCCGATAAACCATCTTCGGGAGCTTGCGGCCTACTTTGACGGAGAATACCATATCGCTCCATATCAGAAAACCCGGAGCGAACAGGCGAAAACGGCGGTCGCTGATTTAGATTTTAGCGATGTGGCGGGACAGGCGGCCGTGAAAAGGGCCCTGCAGGTCGCCGCGGCGGCGGTTCACAACGTCCTCCTGATCGGGCCTCCCGGCGCCGGAAAAACCATGATGGCCAGAAGGGTTTCGGGGATTCTGCCCGCCATGACCTATGAGGAGAAGCTGGAGGTGACGAAGATCTACAGCGTCGCGGGGGAGCTGTCCGACTGCCTGCCGATGATCACGGCAAGACCGTTCCGATCCCCGCACCATACCGTATCGGGTGCGGCTTTAATCGGCGGAGGCGGAAGCCCCAAGCCGGGAGNNGGAGAGGTATCCCTGGCCCATAACGGAGTTCTGTTTTTGGACGAATTGCCCGAGTTCAACCGGTATGTGCTGGAGATGCTCCGGCAGCCAATGGAGGACGAGCGGGTCGCCATATCGAGGATCAGGGGGACTGCGGTTTTTCCTTCCAAGTTTATGCTGCTGGCGAGCATGAACCCCTGTCCTTGCGGCTATTACGGGGATCCCTCCCACGAATGCACCTGCACACCTTACCAAATCCGAAATTATCTCGCGAAGATATCCGGTCCTCTGATGGATCGAATTGACCTCCACATCGAGATCATGCCGGTAAAGTATGAAGATCTGATGGATACGGAACTTTCAGATGCAGAATCATCCGGACTGGAAGCCATCGACGCGGACAAGCCTGCGCCGGCTCCCGTAAGAAATTCCGCGGTCATGCGGCAGGAGGTGGAGGCGGCGAGGCAGATCCAGCTTGAGCGGTACCAGAAAGAAGAGATTTCATATAATTCACAGCTGACCCCCGGATTGATCAAGAAATACTGCTCCCTGGACCGGGAGACGAAAAAGCTTCTTGAAACGGCGTTTCATCAGCTGTCCCTCAGCGCCAGGGCGCACCACAAGATCATCAAGATGGGGCGGACCATCGCGGATTTGGAGGGCGCGGAAAAGATCGGGCTCCGGCATATCGCCGAGGCGGTCCGGTATCGTAGCCTGGATAAGATGTATCGGGGACTGTAACATGGGGGCAAAATATGTGCAGATCAAAGGTTCACAGATCGGCAGGGTGAAGCTTGGCGAACGGGATTATCGGGAGCTTCTGAACTATATTGCAAATCCTCCGGAAACGCTTTACTATGCGGGGGATCTCTCCATTGCGAGCAAAGCGTCCATTGCCGTCGTAGGAGCGAGAAAAGCGACGCCTTACGGGAAATGGGCCGCCTACGGTTTTGCCAAAAAGCTCTCGGAATACGGAATCGGAGTGGTCAGCGGAATGGCCTATGGGATCGATTCCTATGCGCACAAAGGAGCGGTGGAAAATCAGGGAAAGACTATCGCGGTGCTGGGATGCGGGATCGATATCTGCTATCCTGATTCCAATCGGGGCCTCAGAGAGGACATATTAAATGAAGGTTTGGTTATTTCCGAATATGAGCCCGGAACACCGCCCATGCCTTTTCGCTTTCCCATGCGAAACCGAATAATCAGCGGATTATGCATTGGAACCATCGTCGTCGAGGCCGGAATTTCCAGCGGTTCGCTGATCACGGCCGAATGCGCGGCGGAACAGGGAAGGAATATTTACGCATTGCCAGGGAATATAAATAGTATGTACAGCTTTGGCACTAACAAGCTCATCAAGGACGGAGCGACGCCTTTGACCGTCTTTGACGACATTATCGACGAGCTGGGAATCCCGCGGCAGGTCCCTCCGGAAGCTTTGAAAATCCAGCTGGGGAAGGATGAAAGAAAAATTTATGAATACATATTGCAGTCGGGGGAAACAACTGCGGATTCCATCTGCAGGCACACCGGAAAGCCGCCTTCAGACGTCAACGCCATAGTGACGATATTGGAGATGAAAGGCCTGCTTCAGACGGCTCTTGGAAAAATTTTTATTGCAAAATAAATATTTTGGAAATATAATCTCTACTTGTAATAGTATAACACAACAAAGGAGGCTTAAAATGGCCGATAAAAATCTGGTAATCGTGGAATCTCCATCGAAAGCAAAGACCATAGGCAAGTTTTTGGGCAGCAAGTATAAGGTGGTCGCTTCGGTAGGGCACATCAGGGATCTGCCGAAGAGCAAGCTTGGAATCAACATCGAAAATAACTTTGAGCCAGAGTATATATCCATAAGAGGAAAAGGCGACGTTATCAAGGCAATGAAAAAGGAAGCGAAGGATGCGGGTAAAATATACCTCGCAACCGACCCTGACCGCGAAGGCGAGGCGATTTCCTGGCACATTGCTTATTTGCTCGGCATCGATGAAGATGAGCCGTGCAGGATCGCATTCAACGAAATCACAAAGAGCGCAATACAAAACGCGGTGAAACATCCAAGGACCATCGATAAAAAGCTGGTGGACGCTCAGCAGGCCAGGCGCGTTTTAGACAGGCTGGTGGGCTACCAGATCAGCCCTCTGCTCTGGCGGAAGATTCGAAGAGGCTTGAGCGCGGGCCGGGTTCAGTCCGCCGCATTGAAAATCATCTGCGAAAAGGAAAAGGCCATTCTGGACTTTGTACCCAAGGAATACTGGAACATTACCGCCATCCTGCGCAACGAGGGGAAAGGCAAGGACAAGCAGAAGCCGTTTTTGGCTAAGCTGGCGGAATATAAAGGAAAGAAACTTACCGTTTCCTCAAAGGCGGAAGCGGACAAGGTTTTGTCCGAGCTGGATCCAAAGGGCTATGTAATACAGAAAATCGAGGAAAAGAAAAGGGTCAGAAAGCCGAACCCTCCCTTTACGACCAGCAGCCTTCAGCAGGAGGCCTCCAACAAGCTGGGCTTTTTCACTAAGAAGACCATGCTCATCGCCCAGCAGCTTTATGAAGGGATCGAAATTAAAGGCCAGGGCACCATCGGTCTTGTTACCTATATCCGTACCGACTCCGTCAGGATTTCCGACGAAGCCCAGCAGGCCGTGACAGAATATATTAAAAGCAAGTATTCATCCGATTATCTCGGGAATCATATCTATACCAACAAGAAAAAAGATGTGCAGGACGCCCACGAAGCGATCCGGCCCAGCTATGTCAGCCTGCATCCCGATGAAATCAAGGATTCCCTGACAAAGGATCAATACAACCTTTACCGCCTGATCTGGTCCAGGTTTGTGGCCAGCAGAATGGCTTCCGCCATCTATGACAGCGTCGGCGCGGAGATCGTAAATGGGGATTACATGTTTAGAGCCAGCGGGTCCAAGCTTAAATTCGACGGCTATCTGCGGGTGTACAACAATATGAACGAAGAGGACGAGGAAAAGATGCTGCCTCCGATCAAGGAAGGAGACCGGCCGATTCAGGACGATATCCAAAGCGAGCAGAATTTCACTCAGCCTCCTTCGCGCTACACGGAAGCGGCTCTTGTAAAAGAGCTTGAGGATAAGGACATCGGCAGGCCCAGCACCTATGCGCCGATCATTGCAACCCTCATCGAGCGAAAATACGTCACGAGGGAAAAGAAGACGCTGAAGCCCACAGATCTGGGATTTATCGTCACGGATCTGATGGAGACCTACTTCAAGGAAATCGTCGACGTCGGGTTTACGGCGGACATGGAAGAAAAGCTGGACGATATCGAAGTCAAGAATACCGAATGGAAGGCCGTCGTTGGGGATTTCTATAAAATTCTCGAACAGGAGCTCAAGGTTGCCGACGAGGCCATCGAGAAGGTGACCATCGAGGATGAGGTGACCGATGAGATCTGCGAGGCCTGCGGCAAGCCCATGGTGATCAAGCATGGCAGATTCGGGGAATTCTTAGCATGCTCGGGTTATCCGGAGTGCAAAAACACCAGGCCTATCGTCAATAAAATCGATGTGAAATGCCCGGACTNNAGAAGAAGCAAAAAAGGCCGTATCTTTTACGGCTGCAGCGGCTATCCGGAATGCAAGAAGGTTTACTGGAACAAGCCGGTCAACAAGAAATGCCCAAAATGCTCATCTCTGCTGATGGAGAAAAAGGCAAAGGATTCCAGCTATGTCTGCTCCAATCCGGAATGCGGATATAAAGAGTAATATCGGTTCAAAAGAGAAGCGCTGATTCAAAAGAGAAATGTTGATTCAGATGAATTTTGGGTATAAAGTAATAGTATTCGCCGACAGTTTGCAAGGCAAATTGGGCGAGCTACTAATAAGGAGGTAACATATAATGGGAGATTTTCATGCAACTACGATCGTAGCTGTCAGGCGAAATGAGAATGACATCTGTATTGGGGGCGATGGACAGGTCACAATGGGACAGAATTCCATCATGAAGCAAACCGCGAAAAAAGTTCGAAAGATATATAAAAATACTGTGCTTACAGGTTTTGCGGGATCAGTGTCCGACGCATTTACACTGACTGAGAAATTTGAAAAGAAGCTTGAGGAACATGGCGGCAATCTGAAACGCGCGGCGGTGGCGCTGGCTCAGACCTGGAGGTCGGACAGGGCGATGCGGAACCTGGAGGCGCTGATGGTGGCCGCAGATAAGGAAAGCCTGCTGGTCATTTCGGGAAATGGTGAGGTCATTGAGCCGGATGAGGATTTCATCGCCATCGGTTCAGGCGGAAACTATGCATACGCTGCAGCCCATGCCCTTTACAGGCATACCGACATGGGCGCGGAGGAAATCGTCAGAGAGGCGCTGAACATTGCTTCTTCTATTTGCGTATTTACGAACAACAATATTACCGTGGAGAAACTGTAGGGGGGATAAAAAATGAGTACACTTTACACAATGACTCCGAAAGAAATCGTGAAAGAGCTTGATAAATATATCATCGGACAGGACAGCGCAAAAAAATCCGTGGCGGTCGCCCTGCGAAACAGGTATCGCAGAAGCATGCTGCCCGACGAGATGCGGGAAGAGATCACGCCGAAGAACATTCTGATGATGGGGCCTACCGGCGTAGGAAAAACGGAGATCGCAAGAAGGCTTGCGAAGCTCATGGACGCGCCTTTTGTCAAGGTGGAAGCGACGAAATTCACCGAGGTCGGCTATGTGGGCCGGGATGTGGATTCCATGGTGCGGGATCTGGTCGAGGCGTCCATCCGCATCACAAAACAGAGGAGACTGCAGGAGAAATACTCCATAGCCGAGGAGATCGCCGAGGAAAAGATCATCGAAGCGATCATTCCGGGGAAGAAAAAATCGGCGCAGAATTCAGGCGGCGTAAGAGGGCCATTTGACTTTATCCTGGGCGGAGGGTTTCAGCCGAACCAGAATCAGCAGACCTCGCCATCCGGGACAAAGGATGAACAGGGCAATGAAAAGGGCGACGTGGAGCTGGCAAGAGAGCAGGTGAGACAGCAGCTGAAGGACGGCTTGCTGGAAGAGCAGTTCATCGAGATCGAAGTCAACGATATGCCCAAGAACAACAACCTCGACCTGGGAAATGAGGGGATGAGCATCGCCATCGGAAACATTTTCGGCGACATGATGCCCCAAAAGAAGAAAAAGAAAAAGGTTCGGGTCAAGGACGCCAGAAAGATTCTCAGAGAGCAGGAAGCGCAGAACCTGATCGACATGGACCAGGTGACTTCGGAGGCGCTGGAGAACGCTGAGCAGAACGGAATCATCTTTATCGATGAAATCGACAAGATCGCATCTGGCTCCGGCTACCGTTCCGGCGCGGACGTGTCCAGGGAAGGCGTTCAGAGGGATATCCTGCCCATCGTGGAAGGAAGCGTCGTCAATACGAAGTACGGCCCGGTGAAAACCGACCATGTGCTGTTCATCGGCGCGGGCGCTTTCCATACTTCAAAACCGACGGATCTGATCCCGGAGCTCCAGGGAAGATTCCCGATCCGGGTAGAACTGGAAAATTTGACAAAGGAAGCCTTTGTCCAGATCCTCACCGTTCCGGAGAATGCGTTGCTCAAGCAGCATAAGATGCTCTTGGAAACAGAGGGCATCAAGGTGACCTTCACCGACGACGCGGTGGATGAGATCGCAACCATGGCGTTTCTGACCAATGAGCAGACCGAGAATATCGGCGCCAGACGGCTTCATACCGTGATGGAAAAGCTGCTGGAGGAAATTTCCTTCAACATTCCGGAAATGGATCAGGATGAAATCGTAATCGACAGGGATTATGTCAAAGATAAGTTTATCGACAGGATCCATGCAGACGACATAGACAAATACATCTTATAAGGGAAAAGGGCTGGAAACAGCCCTTTTTTTTAAACACCAGAAAGTGGCGCAGCCACTTTTTTAAGCGCCATATCGTTCTTTCCGATGTTAGAATTGTGTTAAATTATGAAACTTTTTTGAAGAATCAAAAAAATGTCTTTCCTATTCGACAGATTTAATATATAATTGTCTATCGGAATACAATCTCATATAGAGAAGAAATAAATAATAATTGTTTGGAGGAACATATGGAGAAAGATATACTTAGCAAAGTAAGAAAATTGAACTGGGTTCTGCAGGAAAGCGCATCAGGGGTCTTTTCCTTTAACGACCTTTGCCAGATCCTGAGCGATTTGATGGATGCAAACGTTTATATCGCCAATAAGAGGGGGAAGGTCATCGGCGTTCATTATAAAATAAAATCAGACAGCTCTACGATTACCNNGTACCGATCCCGAAACGGGAAGTGAGAAATTTCCCAACGAGTACAATGAAGCTCTGCTGAAGGTCGTGGAGACCGAGGCCAACCTGAAAGCGGAAGAAGCGCTGGAAATATTCAAATACGATTATGACACCTATGACAAACTCCACACGATCATTCCGATCCTGGGCGGCGGACAAAGGCTGGGAACTCTTATCGTAACGAGATACAAACCGGAATTTACCGACGAGGATTTGGTGCTGGGGGAATACGGCGCGACGGTTGTGGGATTGGAGATCCAACGCCGAAAGACCATTGAGATCGAAGAGGATTCCAGAAAGAGAGCGGTTGTGCAGATGGCCATCGGCACGCTGTCCTATTCGGAAATCGAGGCAGTGCAGCAGATTTTCTCCGAACTGCAGGGCACGGAAGGGCTTTTGGTCGCCAGCAAAATCGCCGACAGATCCGGCATTACGAGATCCGTTATCGTAAACGCGCTGAGAAAACTGGAGAGCGCGGGGGTTATCGAGTCCCGTTCCCTGGGCATGAAGGGAACTCATATAAAAATCCTGAACGGAAAATTCATGGAAGAACTGGAGAAGCTGGAGGTCTGAAATAAGTGGCTGCCTATTTTATGCAATAGGAAACAATAGTTCCTATTGCATGAAATAATTCCGGGCAAAGTGTAACAAATTTCCCTCATGTAACATATTCTTAAGTACATGGGGGTTTTTTTTATGAGAAGGAAGCCTAAAAAAAATATCGTACATAACGGGAAATGGTTTCTCTGCCTGGTGCTTTTGCTGCTGGTGGCCATCTACAGTTCGATCTTTACCGAGAGGATCGTCAAGCCGAACCTTACGGCCATCGCCGAGGTGAAGGTGAGAGCCATGATGGCTCAGATTGTAAACAATGCCGTCCACGAAGAATTTAAAGAGGATTCGGCCGTCAGGGATCTGTTGCTGATAAAAACAGACCAGGAGGGCAATATAACCTATGTCGAATCCAATACGGCGGCCATGAACAACCTCGCGTCGGAGCTTGCCCAGGCCGTCCAGAAACAGTATCAATGGAACCACTCTGTGACCCTTGATGTACCATGGGGAAGCATCGTGGGAAGCCCGATCCTTTCGCAGATCGGCCCCAGCGTAGGCATGAANNGGTACAGCCCATCGGCATGTCCAGGGCGAACTTCAAAACGGAATTTGAGAGCATGGGCATCAACCAGACGAAGTACAAGGTTTATCTGCAGCTGGACAGCCAGGCGAGAGTTCTGGCTCCGTTTTCTGTCAATAATATCGAGGTGCAGAATACGATCCTGATTGCCGAAGCGATTATCGTTGGCAAGGTGCCGAACTCCTATATCAACGTGCCGCCGGGAAGCGCCATGGACGCCACGAACTTTTTCTCGGATAACTGAGAATATATCATGTTCACAATGCCATGCTACGTGATATACTGTTTCCATTAAGAATACTAGCTCGCCCAATTTGCAAGGCAAATTGATGGCGAACTTATGCAACAAAATCACGAATCTGTGATTCGTAGATTTTGACTGCGGACAGAGGTGCGATTTGAGATTTACAGATGATAACGAAATCATAAGGGATGAGGAATACCGTGCGATCCTGGCGGGCGTGCAGCTCAACGAGGATATTTCCTATTCCATGGAGGAGCTTTGGGCGCTGGCTGAGGCTGCCGGAGTCGATGTGGCCGGGGAGATGATCCAGAATAAGGAACGTCCCAATACGGCCACTTATATCGGTAAAGGCAAGGTGGACGAGCTCGCTGAAATGTGCGCCAACATGGAGGCGGATACGGTGATTTTTAACGATGAGCTTTCCGGCATGCAGCTCCGGAACCTTGAGGACCGACTGAGCGTCAGAGTCATCGACAGAACCATTCTGATCCTGGACATCTTTGCGTCCCGGGCCGTGTCCAGGGAGGGAAAGCTTCAGGTGGAGCTGGCTCAGCTTCAATACCGGCTGCCCAGGCTGACCGGCTTTGGAAAGTCGCTGTCGCGGCTTGGCGCGGGAATCGGAACGAGAGGCCCGGGAGAAAAGAAGCTGGAGACGGACCGGCGCCATATTTCCAAGAGAATGGACGAGATAAAAAAGGAGCTTGCCGAGGTGAAAAACAGCCGGAGCACTCAGAGAGCGAAGCGGCAGAAATCCGGGATCCCCGTGGTGGCTCTCGTGGGTTATACCAACTCCGGCAAATCCGCCCTGATGAACCGTTTGCTTCAGATGACGGAAAAGGAGGAAAAAAGCGTTTTTGAAAAAGACATGCTTTTCGCCACCCTGGATACCGCCCAGAGAAGCGTGAAGCTCGATACGAACCAGGAATTCATCCTCATCGATACCGTGGGTTTTGTCAGCAAGCTGCCCCATGCTCTCATCAAGGCGTTTAAAGCGACGCTGGAAGAGGTGGCCTTCGCGGATCTCCTGCTCCATGTGGTGGATGCCTCCTATCCTGATCACGATTTTCACATCAGCGTGACCGATTCGGTGCTGAAGGAAATCGGAGCGGGGAACAAGGACAGGCTGATGATTTATAATAAAATTGACATCGCTGAAGAGATGAGCCTGCCTCACAGCGGAGATGAGATCCTCTATATTTCCGCAACCCGGGGCGACAATATGGAGGAGCTGATTCAGAAGATCAGGGAAAAACTCTTTTCGGACAGGATCACCGTCTCCATGCTGGTGCCCTACGACCGCGGGGATATTTCCTCCTGGCTCTGCGAGAAGGCCAGGGTGCTTCGGATGGAATACCGGGAGAACGGTACGGAATTTGAAGCGGAGATACCAAACAGGGACTACGGCAGGCTGGAAGGGTTTATCATTCGTTAATGCGATGAAAAACCGCGGGAACTGGGCAGAATGTTGGAGGGAGCCTTTTGATCAAGTATAAAACTATAATGAAAGAAGCTGAAATTGAGCAGACTATTGACAGGTCAAGATTTATCGGCCATGCAAAGCCTGTAGAATCAAGGGAAGAGGCGGAAGCCTTTCTTTTGGAGGTCAGGTCGAAGCACAAAACGGCGAACCACAACGTTCCGGCCTTTGTGATCGGAGACCAGTTTCAGCTCCAGTGGGCCAGCGACGACGGCGAACCCCAGGGAACCTCGGGAGCTCCTATCGTGCAGATGCTGGTCAAAGAAGGCGTTACAAACATAGCCGTCGTAATCACGCGGTATTTCGGCGGAATCAAGCTGGGAACCGGGGGTCTGGTCAGGGCTTACACCGGAACGGCAAAGCTGGCGCTGGAGGAAGGCGGGATATGCGCCGTAAAAGAGCTGGATGAGCTGAAAGTAAAGATGGACTATACTTTTCACGGAAAATTGCTGAATCTCGCGTCAAACGGTAAATTTGAGGCCCTCGACACGGTCTTTGAGGACATGGTTACGGTCGATCTGGTCATGGAGCCTGAAAATACCGTGGAAGTAAAAACCTTGATCGCCAACCTGACCGGCGGACGTGGAAACATTCTTTCCGAAGAGAGAAGAATGGTAAAGGTTTTAATTTAATAAAAATCAAATTTTATCGTTGACATTGAATTTTTGATATGCTAAGATAGAAAACGGCTCACAAAAGGGAGCAAAACGAACGTTCCAAGGTAGCTCAATGGTGGAGCACTCGGCTGTTAACCGATAGGCTGTGGGTTCGAGCCCCACCCTTGGAGCCAAATTTTAAAACGCAGGTGACAGCGTTGTTAAAAAAAGGTCAAAAAAGTGAATTTTTACTTGACACAAGTCGGTAAGCAATATATACTAAGTAAATGTGTCAAGCAGTTAAAAACACTTGATCCGGGGCGCATAGCTCAGCTGGGAGAGCACCTGCCTTACAAGCAGGGGGTCATAGGTTCGAGCCCTATTGCGCCCACCAAAATCGCGGTCCGGTAGTTCAGTTGGTTAGAATGCCAGCCTGTCACGCTGGAGGTCGTCGGTTCGAGCCCGATCCGGATCGCCATTTAAAAACACAGTATTGCGCGAAGCCAGCAGGCATGTTATCATGGTGGGTGTAGTCAAGCGGTTAAGACACAGGGTTGTGGCTCCTGCACTCGTGGGTTCGAATCCCATCACCCACCCCATTAATTTATATAATCACTGATATTGGGGTATCGCCAAGCGGTAAGGCAATGGACTTTGACTCCATCATTCGTAGGTTCAAATCCTGCTATCCCAGCCATTTGGTTTACTAGCTCAGTCGGTAGAGCACATGACTTTTAATCATGGTGTCCGGGGTTCGATTCCCCGGTAAGCCACCAATTTAAAAATCTTCAATAAGAAGATTTAAATACTACAAAACTAAAAGAAGTTATATTTTGTACTTGCAGGTGTGGCGGAATTGGCAGACGCACTAGACTTAGGATCTAGCGGAGCAATCCATGTAGGTTCGACCCCTATCATCCGCACAACCATCAGAGGAACAGGGACAAAGGCGATCCATGTTCCTCTTTGTACTAAACGCCTGAATAAAGAAAATTATGGCAACAGTTATTCGCGAAAACATCGGCTTACTCAACGACAAGCTGATTGTAAAAATTGAAAAAAGCGATTATTTACCCGCATTTGAAAAGAAACTGAAAGAGTTCGGCAAAACAGCCAACATTCCCGGGTTCAGAAAAGGAATGGTTCCTGCGGGCATGATTAAGAAACTGTACGGTACGTCTATCTTTAACGATGAAGTACTCAAAGGAGTGGAAACCAAGCTGTACGAATACCTGAACGAAGAAAAGCCCGATATTTTCGCACAGCCTATACCGTTAGTAAACGATGTTTCCATGCTCGATATCAATAATCCCGGTGATTATGAGTTTGGATTTGAAATTGGTTTGAAACCGGATTTCGAAATTCCTTCTCTGGGAAGCGCGGCACTTACCTTACACGAAGTACAGGTTACGGATGCCATGATTGATGAAGAAATCAATCGCATGCAAATCAAGGGTGGAGAAATGACAGAGCCTGAAGTGATTGACAATCCCGAAAATGTACTGAACGTAATGTTCACCGAATGTGATGCCAGTGGCCAGATTACAGAGGGCGGCATTTCCCGTGAGAACTCTGTACTGCTGAAATACTTTTCACCTGTACTGCAGGAGAAACTGAAAGGACTGAAAAAAGGTGACAGCATCGTATTCAAAATAAAAGAAGCTTTCGATGCAGATAAGCTGGGCATGATGCTGAGCGACTTGGGTCTGGATGCCAAAGACGAACAAGCCGCTGAAAAATTCTTCAAACTGGAAGTGGTGAAAATTGGCCTGATTGAAAAGAAAGCCATGACCGAAGATTTCTTCAACGAAGTTTTTCCGGGTAAAGACATTAAAGATGAAGCCACCTTCCGTGCTACACTGGAGGAGGAAATTAAAACATACTGGAACAGCCGCTCTCAGAATCAACTGCACGATCAGTTGTATCATTTCCTGATCGATAATACCCGAATGGATTTCCCTGAATCATTCCTGAAAAAATGGTTGCAAACCGGAACCGAAAAACCCAAAACAGCAGAAGAAGCAGAGCGTGATTTCCCTTCCTTCAGCAATCAGTTGAAATGGTCGCTGATTACCGACAAGCTGATTAAAGACAACAAGTTGGAGGTTAATGCGGAAGAACTGCGTAACCACATGAGAACAGAAGTAATGCGTTACTTTGGCAATATGAATATGGGTGAAGATATGAGTTGGTTAGACAGCTACCTGGACCGTATGATGAAAGACGAAAAGCAGGTGGAATCAACCTACCATCGTCTGGTAACCGAGAAAATGTTCAAGTTCATGACGGATCAGGTAAAGCCAACGGTAAAGCAGGTATCTGCAGAGGAACTGGCTGCTATGGAGCACCACCACGAACACTAAACAATCCCTCCCTCTTAAATAAATTGAAAGCGCTTCTTACGGAGCGCTTTTTTTATTTGCAGTAACATCCGTGCTCTTTCCTGTGTGAATGTACTCAGCAGATTCAGATAAAGAAAGTTTATTCTGCTACTTCGTGTTCCGGACAATCAATCCGTAATTCGGTATTTTTTAGAGGAGTGTTCAATAACCTGCAGTAATGTTTAGCGTTGCCATTGCGGCTCTGGTAATGTGCACAGGTCATACACATGCGCTGAATGGTAATGACTCCCGATTGATTCAGGTGACTGATGATATGGAATAAACTCAGCATCAATTGCTCCTTTTCGGTTTCCGGCATGGCATCAACCGGCTGGTGGAGTTTTTTTGTAAACAATGCATGCTGTCGGGCCAGGGCATTTCCTTTATCCGTGAGGTGGATGGTGTAACTGCGTGAATCAGTTTGTTCAGGTTCCTTAGAAATCAATTCTTTTAATTCCAGCGATTTAACCGTGTCGCTGATAGTGGCTCTCGTCATGTTGAATTCATCCGCCAGATAGCTCACTTTTCGCATGCTTTCGCTATGATGCAATAAGAAAATGAGTACCTGCACCTGAATCGGACTAAGCGCATTTTCTTTGCATTCCTGCCATAACAATACTCTGAAAGCCTGCGAAATTCTTTCTAAGGAGGCAATTATCTTGCTCTCTGTGCTTTTTTGCTGATGCTTCAGATCAAAGTCGGATTTTTTCACCGGTGCCGAGTGTTTTAAAATACGATTTAAAGTAATTCATTTCCGGTAAAAATCACTGAATTCTTCGATACGGTATCAGGATGAATCCGGACAATGAGTACGTTCCCCGAATAACTCAGGTCATGAAAAGGAAAGTACCCTGCAAAGGTAGGAATCCTAACATTGCAGGGTAAAAAAAATTACTTTACATCTTCCATCGACGCTCCGAAATTGATGTGCAGTACATTTCCGTTGGGTGTAACCAATGCTGGCACCGATTTTACTCCAGCCTTTTCAGCTTCATCCACCCGGCTTTTGTTTTCTCCTAAATGAACCACTTCCACATTGGACGCACCAATCAACTGAACAATGTCGTGCTCGGCACTCACACATACCGGGCAACCCGCATGATAAAAAATAGACTTCATCATTAAATAGTTTTGATGTAAGGATGACAATATCGTCGCTACAAATATAGTAAGGAATCCTAACTAAACAAATTATTTTGAATTTATGCTTACTCTGTAAGTTTGTTGAGGGATTTGGAATGAGCCGATATCAGTGTATTCCTTAAGCGAAGGCCGGGGGATGGTGTTGCGAGAGTAGGGGAGTATAGCAGCGTTGCGTGTTCATGTTGAACACATCAAATCACATCTACTGTACCATTCCTGCTGTTGTGGTATTTAACACAACAACTGTTACAGCTTAATCTCTTCTTCATTTTTATCGAAGAAACGGAACTCTGTGAGGTGGTAATTAGAATTCGCTTTTACGCGGATTTTTTGTTTCATCTTCCACGACCATTTCATGCGCTTCGACGGGAAGCCGGAAGTTAAATACGCATGCAGGATGGGATGTACCTGAATAGTGAGGCCACTATGCTTTTGCATGATGAGGTAATTCAGGTTTTTGGCAATTTCATCCTCAAGAATCAGAGTAGAGGAAACCTTGCCGGTACCTTCGCAACTCGGACAAATCTCGCTGGTGTTGATGTTGGTTTCAGGTTTCATCCGCTGACGCGTAATCTGCATCAACCCGAATTTAGAAATAGGAAGTACGGCATGTTTGGCACGGTCCAGTTTCATAAACTGATCCATAGCGTCAGTCAGTTTCTTCTTGTTTTCCATCAACTTCATATCAATGAAGTCAACCACAATGATACCACCGAGGTCGCGTAAACGCAGTTGCCGTGCAATTTCTTCAGCGGCTTCCAGGTTGGTTTCCAGAGCGTTTTGTTCCTGATTATTGCTTACACTTTTGTATCCGCTGTTCACATCAATTACATGCAGGGCTTCAGTGTGTTCAATAATCAGGTATGCGCCACTTGGCAGGTTTACTGTTTTACCGAATGCCGCCTTCACTTGTTTGGTTACGCCGAAACTGTCGAAGATGGGCATTCCGTTGCTGTAATAAGAAATGATGTCAGACTTATTCGGTGCAATCTTGCGGATATAATTTTTAGTATCGTTGAACAGGTTCTTGTCATTCACCACCACTTTGTTGAAATCTTCATTCAACAGGTCGCGCAGGATGCTGGTGGTTTTAGTTTGTTCACTGAGAATTTTAGCGGGAGGAACGGCACCCTTCAGGTTTTTCTGAATGGTATTCCAGGTTTGGATGAGTCCGTTCAAATCATCGTGCAACTCAGCCGTTTGCTTATTTTCCGCAGCAGTACGAACAATCACACCCAGGTTTTTAGGTTTGATGGCTTCGATGATTTTCTGCAGCCGTTTTCTTTCTTCTGAAGAATGAATTTTTCTGGAAATGGCCGCCACATCGTTGAATGGTGTAACCACTACAAAGCGCCCTGGGATAGAAATTTCGCAACTCAAACGCGGGCCTTTGGCCGCAATTGGTTCTTTTAAAATCTGAACCAGTATGTTGGGCTTCCCGGTCAGTACTTCGGTAATCTTTCCGGTCTTAATGATTTCAGGCTCTACTTTAAAAGCATCAAAATCAATTCCATCATCCCCCTTTTCAATCATGCACTGGTGGGTGAATTTCATCAGGGAGCGTACGTATGGACTCAAATCAGTGTAATGCAGGAAGGCATCTTTTTCGAAGCCTACATCTACGAATGCCGCGTTCAGTCCGGGAATAAGTTTTTTTACTTTACCCAGATATAAATCACCTACAGAGAAGTTGGCATCAGCGTTTTCGCTATGCAACTCCACCAGTTTTTTGTCCTCCAGCAAGGCAATTTCTACCCCTGTAGGAACAGCATTAATGATTAACTCCTTGGTCACGTTATAAATGCGCGAACACCTTATGGATATGATTCAAACAGAGGGTACACAACAGCAGGCACGGTTTACGTACCATACGTTGTGTACATATCATGGGG
>DLFX01000146.1:19182-19775 GCA_002482405.1 Firmicutes bacterium UBA7709
TCTTTCTCAAACGCTTTTTACGCTTATGGGTAGCGATTTTATGACGTTTTCTCTTTTTACCACAAGGCATACTTGTTCTTTTTAATTAGTTATAAATAATTCGTTCTGTTATCTTAATTGCCTGATGCGCTCATCCACTTCCTGTGAATAGTGCGGGTTATCAGCCAGTTTTTTACTGATGTTATACCAGCGTATCGCCTCTTCCTTGTTGCCCATAGCCGCATAGGTATCAGCGAGGTATGCAATGGCTTCCAGGTTACCGGGTTCCTTCTCTACAATTCTAAGGAAACGCGCATTGGCCTTATCAAATTGTCCTGAAATCATACCACCAATACCGAGCACCAGCTGGGCTTTCATATTGTTGCTGTCGCGTTGTGCAACTCCCAACAATTCCTGAATTCCTTTCATTGTGGCTTCCGGATTACCGTCTCTGCCTCTACCGAAAATGTATGCACTTCCTAATCCAATGCGGAGGTCGTCATTCTCAGGATTCAATTGTATGGCACGTTCAAAAAGATCTATCGTTTCAGCAGTCATCCATTCCAGTCGGGCAGGGTCCTGCTGCATTCGAATGTTATCTAACATCAAATGGG
>DLFX01000096.1 GCA_002482405.1 Firmicutes bacterium UBA7709
GAAAAAGGGGAATTTTTGCTGGATATCGCCGAGCGCAACGGAATCGTGATCCCCCATTTATGCCACCATGAATCCCTCAGAGGATTGGCTGCCTGCAGGCTGTGTATCGTGGAAGTGACTGAAAATGGGAGAAAGAAGATCGTTACCTCATGTATTTTCCCTGTCATAAGGGATATTGCTGTAGAGACCGAAACCGATGATATCAAAAATATGAGAAAGACTTTGATCAGCCTTCTGATGGGAGAGACGCCCGATAATGAAAGAATCGCTCTGCTGGCAAGAGAATACGGCATAGGCGATTATTCCCGCTTTCTTCAGGATAACGGAAATGAGTGCATTATGTGCGGATTGTGCGTAAAAGCGTGTGAAGAAATGGGCTGCAACGCCATTGCCACCATCAACAGAGGCACGACGAAAAAAGTGGCGACGCCGTATGAAGAGCCCTCCGCCGAGTGTATCGGGTGCGGGTCATGCGCCTATGTATGCCCGACGGGCTGCATCAAAATGGAGGAAGGCTACGGCGTCCGCAAGATCTGGGGCAAGGAATTTGAGCTTTTAAAGTGCACCGTCTGCGGCAAATATTTTACGACAAAAGAGCAGTATGATTACATCAACAGGAAATGCGACACGGCGGAACCGCCTGTTTGTAAAAGCTGCAAGCAGATTGAAATCGCAGAAAAAATGAGCGGGATCAGCGCTTTTTAAGTAAAATTTTTGGTAAAGATAAACAAAGCTTGACATTGGAAAAATATCGAGCTATAATTCAACAAATAGCAAGGGCGCTTTGGTCATACCAAAAGTGCCTTTTTTGTATAAATAACCTCGCGTTTGACGCGCGGAGGGTTTTTAAATATTGGGAGTTGTGATGAAAAAAATTCTTTTGGTTTCAGGAAAAGGGAAAAGCAAGGCTATGCTGGTCCAGCTGCTGGAAACGGAAGCGGCGTCCCGAATCGACGCGGCGTATTCCGAGGAGGACGCAGCCGGTTTCATGGAAAAAAATGAGTATGATCTCGTGATCATCAACTCTCCTCTGGAGGGGAAGAGCGGCGTGAATCTGGCTATCTTCGCAGCGGAAAAATCTACGGCCGGGGTCCTTTTGACCATACAGAACAAATACGCCGACGAGGTGGCGCAAAAGGTCGAGCCTTACGGCGTTCTTGTGGTAGGGAAGCCCATTGTCAAAGCCTTTTTCAACCAGGCGATAAAATATGCCGAGGTGACCGCACACAGGGTGATGTCCTTAAAAGAAGAAAACATCCATCTTCAGCTGAAGCTGGAAGAAATGAAGATCATCAACAGGGCGAAATGCGTCCTGATCCAATACCTCTCCATGTCGGAGACCCAGGCCCACAAGTATATTGAAAAACAGGCGATGGACATGAGACTTTCAAAGCTTCGCGTAGCAAAGCGGATCCTGAAAACCTACGAGCAGGAGGGAAAAAAGATTTGAATTTTTGAGCAAGATTAAGCCGTGAAGGCCCGGGACGCCGGTCAAAAAAGCAAAACGCAGAGCGCTCAGCTCTGCGTTTTGCTCCCGTGATTGCCTCCCCCTTGGGGAGGCAGTTACTTTTTATTATATATGAGAAAGAAAAGAGTATGGGCGTTAATAGATGCTGAAAAGGAGCTCGCCGTAAGTCGGGAACGGCCAGTACTTCGAAGCGGTCATGGTCTCCAGAGTATCTGCGGCGATCCGGATCTCCTTCATGATGGGAAGGATCTTTTGGTTGTAGTATTCCGCCGCGGAGCATAGTTCTTCGATGGCGTTCACTTCGATGAGGGCGTTATCCAACTCTTGAACGGATTTGTGGAGGCTCAGGGAAATGGAGGAAAGGTTTGCGATCAGCTCCTTTTCCAGCTCACAGGAGATCTCAGGAATCAGAGATTTGCTCCCTGCGGTGTCGCAAAGGGCTTTGATATATTCCAAAACCGCGGGGATGATGTCCTTATTGACCATTTCCACCATGGTCAAAGCCTCGATGCTTAAAACATTGCAGTATTCCTGCAGGATGATTTCCTGACGGGCCATGAGCTCGACCTCTGAGAAAATGCAGTGTTTTTTAAACAGCTCCTTGTTCTTATCCGTGACATAGCATTTCATTGCGTCCACCGTGGACCTCAGGTTCAGAAGGCCCCGGCTTTCCGCAAGAGAAACCCACTCTTCCGCGTAATTGTTTCCATTGAAAATGATCCTCTTGTGCTTCGCGGCGGTCTCTTTGATCAATGCCTTGACGCCGGCCTCCAGATCATTTGAGGACTCCAGCGCATCCGCAAACTGGCGCAGGGATTCGGCCACCGTCACGTTAAGCATGTAACTCGGACAGGAGATGGACGCTCCGGAGCCAGGCATACGGAACTCAAACTTATTTCCGGTGAAAGCCAGGGGGGAGGTCCTGTTTCTATCCGTCGTATCCCTCTTGAATTTCGGCAGGAGCGAGACTCCGATGTTCATGGTACGGTCCTGGGAATCCATGTAATCCTCGCCTTTTTCGATGGCGTTCAGAAGGGCTTCCAGGTCTTCGCCGATGAACATGGAAATGATCGCCGGAGGCGCTTCGTTTCCGCCCAGCCTGTGATCGTTTCCGGCGCTGGCAACGGAGACCCGCAGCAGGTCCTGATACTCATCCACCGCTTTGATGACGGCGCAGAGGAACAGGAGGAATTTCAGGTTTCCCGCCGGATTCTTTCCCGGGGAAAGAAGGTTTTCGCCCGTGTCGGTGCACAGGGACCAGTTGACGTGCTTTCCGCTTCCGTTGATGCCGGCGAAAGGCTTCTCGTGGAGCAGGCAGACGAGGCCGTGGTTGGATGCCACCTTTTTCATGATCTCCATGGTCAATTGGTTGTGGTCTGCCGCAATGTTGGAGGTGGTGAACACCGGAGCCAGCTCATGCTGGCAGGGAGCGACCTCATTGTGTTCGGTCTTGGCATAAATGCCCAGCTTCCAGAGCTCTTGATCAAGCTCTTCCATATACGCGTTGATCCTGGGCTTGATGGCGCTGAAGTATTGGTCCTCCAGCTCCTGGTTTTTCGGCGGTTTTGCCCCGAAAAGGGTTCTGCCGCAGTAAATGAGATCTTTTCTTCTGTCAAATAATTTTTTATCGATCAGAAAGTATTCCTGTTCGGCGCCGTTGGTCGCCACGACCCGCTTAACGTCGTACTGCCCGAAGATTCTCAGAATCCGGAGCGCCTGGACGTTCAGAGCGTCCATGGACCGAAGCATCGGGGTCTTTTTATCCAGCGCTTCTCCGTGATAGGAGCAGTAAGCGGTGGGGATGCAAAGGGTGTGATCTTTGACAAAGGCATAGGAGCCGGGGTCCCAGTTGGTGTAGCCTCTGGCTTCGAAGGTCGCCCGGATGCCGCCGGAAGGAAAGCTGGACGCGTCCGGCTCCCCTTTGATCAGCTCCTTTCCTGAGAATTCCAGGATCGCGCCGCCGTCAGCCGCGGGAGCGATAAAGCTGTCGTGCTTTTCCGCCGTAATGCCCGTCATGGGGTGGAACCAATGAGTAAAATGGGTAGCGCCTTTTTCAAGAGCCCAGATTTTCATAGCGTTTGCAACTGTGTTTGCAATTTCCAGGGTGAGGTTGGTGCCTTCCTCCATGTTTTTCTTTAACGCTTTGTAGATATCCTTTGGAAGGCGTTCCTTCATAACCGAATCATTGAATACCATGCTTCCGAAGATAGACGTAATTTTATCCATATAAAACCTCCTTTTTGTCTTAAAAACAATAAGTATTATTGCGGGAACGGAAAATTTCTGTCCGCACGCCGCCTGGAAAACGGAGCCGGGTGCGCAAATAAAAAGGGCGCAAAAGGGGAAACCCCTACAGCGCCTTTGCTATAATGGATTAAGTATAGCGGCTGTTTTTTTAAATGTCAATACTGAAAATAAAAAAATGCTTGCAATGATAAAAATTTTGTGATACTGTTTAGAACAAGATTTTTAAAATAACGGCTGTGATGAAGAAAAGTAATCGGGGAAACGCAAAGCAGGGATTGGCAACGCGACTGAAATTGCCATTTGTGACACGACTGACGAAAGAACACTTCGGAGCCGGCAGGTTCAAAGGAACACGCCATCAGGAAAATTTGCCCATGACCCGGGAAATTCTTCTATGAGCCGGTCTTAGTAAATCTGTCCGTGTTGCATGCGTTACAATGCATCGAGAGGATTAAGGCATTAAGTTGCTGCGTCAATTTGGGTGGTACCGCGGATTTTTTTCGTCCCTAGGATATTTGTATCCTGGGGATTTTTTTATGCGCGCCTGGCCCCGCTTGCGGAGCAACATGTCGCAAGCGACATTCCGACTCGCTTCGCTCGCTGCTGTCCGTTTTGACAGCCAAGCAAGCTTGGGTCAAAAAGGCAAACGTCGGCGCTATGGAGGTGGAAATTATGAGAATTACAGACGAACTGATCGGTTATATCGAAGAGCTTTCCCGGCTGGAGCTTTCCCCAGGGGAAAAGGAGCGGGCAAAGAAAGATCTGACCGACATCCTGAGCTATATGGATAAGCTGAGCGAGCTTGACACGACGGGAGTGAAGGAGATGACTCATCCTTTTGATACGGCAAACCGCTTCCGGGACGAGGGCGGGATCAACGGCGACGAGCACGGCGCGATGCTGAAGAACGCCCCCGACGCCAGGGACGGCTATTTCAAAGTGTTCAAGACGGTAGAATAGGAGGCATGGACATGACAGGAATGAGGATAAAGGCCATGACGGAATTGAAATCGACCGGTGCGGCCGACATCAGAGAGATGACGGCGCTAGAGATCGGAGAGAGGATAAAAAGGCGGGAGCTCGGCTGTGTGGAGGCGGCAAAAAGCTTTTTGGACGCCATCAGGAAAGACAGTGCAAAAGGCGAAGGAAAGGCGCTCAACGCGTATATTTCCGTCACGGAGGAAGAAGCCCTCAGACAGGCGGAAGAGATTCAGAAGAGGATCGACGGCGGTGAAGAGGTTTCTCCCCTGGCCGGCGTGCCCGTCGCGGTGAAGGACAACATCTGCACGAAAGGGATCAGAACCACCGCGGCGTCGAGGATGCTCGGCAATTTCATCCCGCCTTACGACGCGACGGTGATCGAAAAGCTGTACCGGGCCGGAGCGGTCATCATCGGAAAAACCAATCTGGACGAGTTCGCCATGGGGGGTTCCACGGAGACGTCCTACTACGGAGTTACCAGAAACCCGTGGGATTTGGACCGGGTGCCGGGAGGCTCTTCGGGGGGCTCCGCCGCGGCGGTAGCCGCAAGGCTCGCTCCCTATGGGCTGGGTTCCGATACGGGAGGCTCCATCCGCCAGCCCTGCGCCTTCTGCAACCTGACGGGAGTCAAGGCGACCTACGGCAGCGTGTCGCGCTACGGGCTGATGGCATACGCCTCCTCTTTGGACCAGATCGGGATCATGGGCAGGGATATCAGAGATTGCGCGGCGGCTCTGTCCATCATTTCGGGATACGACCCCAAAGACAGCACCTCGGTGATGGAAAATCCCTTTGATTTTTCGGAAATCTCAGGAGGAGAAAGCGGCAGGAGCCTGTCAGGCCTGAAGATCGGAGTGCCGAGAAATTACTTTGAGAACGGAATCTCCGACGACGTAAAGGAGTCCGTAATGGAGGCGGCAAAGGCTTTTGAAAAGCTTGGAGCTGCCGTTGAGGAGTTTGAACTCCCGACCATCCAATACGCGGTTCCGGCCTATTACGTCGTGGCCTGCGCCGAAGCGAGCTCCAACCTGTCCCGATATGACGGGGTCAAGTACGGGTTCCGCTCGGAAAACGCAAGGGACCTCATGGAAATCTATTACCGGTCCCGCAGCGAAGGCTTCGGAACAGAGGTGAAAAGGAGGGTCATGCTGGGCTCTTTCGTCCTGAGCTCCGGCTACTTCGACGCGTACTATAAAAAGGCCCTTCAGGTGAGGGCGCTGATCAAAGAGTCCTTTGACGAGGCATTTTCCAAATACGACATGATCCTGAGCCCGGTGAGCCCCACCACGGCATACCGGATCGGCGGACAGATCGAAGATCCTCTGGCCATGTATATGGCGGATATTTACACAGTTTCCGTCAATCTTGCCGGCCTGCCGTCCGCGGCGCTTCCCTGCGGCTTTGGAAGGGACGGGATGCCGGTGGGCATGCAGCTCATCGGCAGGGCGTTTTCCGAAAACGTGCTGGTGAGAGCGGCGGACGCGTATCAAAGCAATACGGATTATCACAAGCAATCTCCGAAGCCGAGAGGAGGACAGGGAAAATGAAATATGAAATCGTAATGGGACTGGAAGTCCATGTTGAGCTGTCGACAAAGGCAAAGATTTTTTGCGGCTGTACCACCGCTTTCGGCGGAGCGCCCAATTCCCATACCTGTCCGGTATGCCTCGGAATGCCCGGAAGCCTTCCGGTATTCAACAAGTCGGCGGCGGATAAGGCCATTCGGGCGGGACTTGCGCTGAACTGCGAGATCGAGGAAAACAACCGATTTGACCGGAAAAACTACTTTTATCCCGACCTCCCGAAGGATTACCAGATCTCTCAGCTCTACGCTCCCATCTGCCGGGACGGGTGGCTGGAGATCGAGCTTTCGGACAAATCGAAAAAGCGCATCACCATCCGGGAGATCCATATGGAAGAGGATGCCGGCAAGCTGATCCACGATCATTCCGGGACCCTCATCGATTACAACCGCTGCGGCGTTCCCTTGATAGAGATTGTCAGCAACCCTGACTTTTCGAGCGCGGAAGAGGTGGGAATCTTTCTGGAGCGGCTGCGGGAGATGCTGGTCTATCTGGACGTCTCCGACTGCAAGATGCAGGAGGGCTCCATGAGGGCCGACGTCAACCTTTCCGTGAGACCGGCAGGGCAGCGGGGGTACGGCGTCAGGACGGAAATGAAAAACCTCAACTCCCTCAAAGCGATCCAGAGGGCCATCGCCTTTGAAAGCGAACGGCAGATCAAGGTGCTGGAAGAGGACGGCAAGGTGAAGCAGGAGACCCGGAGATGGGATGACGATCAGGGTGAAAGCTATGGAATGCGCTCCAAGGAAAACGCTCAGGATTACCGGTATTTTCCGGATCCGGACCTGCTGCCGATTCACATCGGCGAAGAATGGCTGGAGGAAATCAGAAGCAGCATGGCGGAGATGCCTGCGGCAAAGAGACTTCGGTATCGGGAGCAGTTCGGCCTGACGGAGCGCGCGGCGGCGACTCTGACCGCCGAGAAGGAGGTGGCGCAGCTCTTCGAAGAGACGGCGGCTCTTTCCGGTCACGCGGTGGAAGCGGCCAATACCGTCATCGGCGATATTCTGCGGCTGATGCGGGATACTTCCGACCTGCGTCAGCCTTTGGAGATCGACGCCGCTAAACTGGCGCAGATCGTTCAAATGGTCGCGGAGGGGAAGGTCAACAGGGGCGTCGGAAAGAACCTGGTGGAAGAACTGTATAAGAACGGCGCCGACCCCTGGGAATACGTCAGGGAGCGCGGCCTGCTGATGGTTGAAGATACCGGCCTGCTTGCGCCTGTCGTGACGGAAGTGATCGGGGCGAATCCCCAGTCCATCGAGGATTACAGGAGCGGGAAGGAAAAGGCCTTTGATTTTTTGGTAGGGCAGTGTATGAGACGGCTGAAAGGAAGCGCCAGCCCCCAGGCGATCCGTGAGCTTCTAAAAGCGAAACTGGAAAGCATGGATATGGATTCCGGCCTGACGGGCAAATCGGTTGAAGCCGTCCACGGCGAGGCAGAGCCCAAACCGGCCGGAGCCGTTCAGGCGGAGCACGCCTTTGCCTCCTATGGAAAATACGCGGCCAAAAGCGCCGCCAGGGAAAACGGCCTTGAGCCCATTTCCGTTTTTCAGTCCCAGGCGTACCGGACCAAGAATTGCGGAGAACTGACCATTGCCGACGTAGGGCTGGAAGTCAGGCTGGCGGGATGGATCCACACCATCAGAAACCACGGAGGCGTCGCCTTTATCGACCTGCGGGACCACTATGGAATCACCCAGGTCGTGGTAACGGACCAGCAGCTTGAGGGTCTGAACAAAGAAACCGTAGTCAGCGTCTCCGGCGCCGTTATAAGGAGGGACCAAGAGACCTATAACCCGAACCTTTCAACGGGAGAGGTCGAGGTCAAGGTCCAGTCCGTCAGAGTGCTGAGCGGTGCGCTCAACAAGCTGCCCTTTGAAATCGACAGCTCCACCGACACTCGGGAGGACGTCCGGCTGAAATACCGGTTTCTCGACTTGAGAAATCCCAGGGTCCACAGCAACATGATGCTGCGCTCCGAGATCATAAGATTCCTGAGGAATCAGATGGAACGGATGGATTTCCTTGAGATCCAGACGCCAATCCTGGCAAACTCCTCCCCGGAGGGGGCCAGGGACTATCTGGTGCCCAGCAGAAAGCATAAGGGAAAATTCTATGCGCTGCCCCAGGCTCCCCAGCAGTTCAAGCAGCTTCTTATGGTCTCCGGCTTCGATAAATATTTTCAGATCGCGCCTTGCTTCCGGGACGAAGACGCCAGAATCGACCGCTCCCCCGGCGAGTTCTACCAGCTGGACTTTGAGATGTCCTTCGCCACTCAGGAGGACGTTTTCGCGGTGGCGGAGCAGGTGCTTTCGGAAACCTTCCGGCGCTTCTCCCACAAGGCGGTCTCACCGGCGCCCTTTGTCAGGATCCCCTTTGGGGAAGCCATGCTGAAGTACGGCACCGACAAGCCGGACCTGAGAAATCCGCTGGAGATCATCGATCTCTCCGATTTCTTTCTGAAGGTTGATTTCAAGCCCTTCCAGGGAAAGCTTGTAAGAGGGATCAACGTAGCCGACGGCGCGAAGATGCCCAAATCCTTCTTTGCGGCCATGGAAAAGTTCGCTCTCGGCATCGGCATGAAGGGCCTGGGTTATATTTCCGTAAAGGAGGATATGACCTACAAGGGCCCTATCGATAAATTTTTTACCGACGGGCAGAGAAGAGAGATCGGGGAAATCGCTTCCCTGAAGGAAGGGGACGTCCTGTACTTCATCAGCGACGAAAAGGGGCTGGTGGAGAAATACGCCGGACAGATCCGGACAGAGCTCGGAAAGCGGCTGGATCTCATCAAAGACGACCGCTTTGAATTCTGTTTCATCACAGATTTCCCGATGTATGAGATCGATGAAGAGACAGGGAAGCTCCAGTTTACCCACAATCCGTTTTCTATGCCCCAGGGGGAAATGGAGGCTCTGCTTCACATGGACCCTCTGGAAATCAAGGCGTATCAGTACGATATCGTCTGCAACGGCGTGGAGCTTTCTTCCGGCGCAGTCCGGAATCACCGTCCGGACATCATGGTAAAGGCCTTTGAGCTTGCGGGTTATACGGAAGAGGACGTAAAGAGCAAGTTTGGAGCTCTTTTCCAGGCGTTCCAGTACGGCGCGCCGCCCCACGCGGGAATGGCTCCGGGCATAGACCGGATCGTCATGCTGTTGTCGGAGGAGGAAAGCATCCGGGAGGTCATTCCGTTTCCCCTCAACAGCAACGCTCAGAACACGATGCTGGGCAGTCCCGGCGAGGTGGATGAGAAGCAGCTGCGGGAGGTTCATATCAAGGTCAGGTGACGGCAAACGGCCGTCATCGTCCCTTACCTTTTTTTATGGTCTTCAAAAGGCATTTTAAAGAAAAAATTTTGGCAATAATAAAAACAATAAAAAACATACCGAAATAATTTCTGAATAGCTTTAATTATTTAGAAACTTTTTCGGATGCCCGTGAAATCCCCGCTCGATTTCACTTAAATCTTTAAATTGCTTGAATTGTGGGCACTCTTATAATAAAATAGAACGAAATTGGCGAAATCAGCCCTTGATACGAAGGACCGCAATCAACGATAAATCCAGGAGGTTTTTATGATTTACAATAATATCGAAACGGAAAAAAATGCCGTGCACCATGTGGCCGAACTGATGATGGCGGCCGCGAGGACCGCTCCCAAGGCTCATGGCCTCGACAATCTGGCGGTAATAATGATAGATGGAGCAGAGAAGGATAGGCTGGCAGACGAAATGAGAAAAATAGCCAAGGAAACCGGGGAAGATTTTCTGGCAAGGGACGGCGGAAACGTAGACGCCAGTTCGGTGGTCGTGCTACTGGGAGTGAAGAACAACCCCATCGGGCTTTCCCATTGCGGCTTTTGCGGCTTTGGAGACTGTGCAGGCGCTATCAAAGCGGGAGCAAACTGTGCGTTCAATGTTACCGATCTGGGAATCGCGGTGGGTTCCGCGGTATCCGTGGCGGCGGACCACCGGATCGACAATCGCGTGTTGTTTTCAGCGGGAAAAGCGGCGCTGTCTCTCGGTTATTTACCGGAGGGCATAAGAGTCGCCTTCGGGATCCCGCTGTCGACGTCGGGAAAGAGCATATTCTTCGACAGAAGCCCGGAAAACGTCATGAAGTAAAAAGCGCAAAGAAGTAAAATATAAGGCAAAACAAAATCAGGAAAAATGGCTGCCAGGACAGTAACAGTAAAGGATTACACATGAAACAATTATCGGAAAAAATGCTGCAAATGAAAGCGTCGTCTGTGCGAAAGCTGACAAAGTACGCAGATGCCGCGGAGGCGGGAGGAAAGAAGANNAGATATACCGCCTCAATATCGGTCAGCCGGACCTGAAGGTTCCGAAAGAATATTACGAACGGGTCCGCTCCTTTCGGGAGCCGACCGTGGAATATATGCCCTCCCAGGGCATCCCGGAGCTCCGGGAAGCGGTGGAAACCTACTATAGAAACATTGGGATCGATGTGGACAGAAACCACATTTACATAACGACAGGCGGTACGGAAGCCGTCATGTTTACCCTTCTGGCCCTCACGAACCCGGGAGACGAAATTTTGATCTTCGAGCCGTATTATTCCAATTACAACACATTTTTCACCATGACCGGAGCCCGGCCTGTGGCTGTGACCACTTGCGCGGAGGACGGTTTTCACGTGGAAAAAAGCGCAATTGAAGAGAAGATCACCGACAGGACAAAGGCGATCTTCGTAACAAATCCGGGAAATCCGACGGGTACGGTTCTCCGGAAGGATGAAGTCCGGATGATCGCCGACGTGGCGAAGGAGCATGACCTCTATATCATCTGCGATGAGGTATACCGGGAAATGGTGTTCGACGGCAGAGAGATCACAAGCTTTGGATTTCTGGAGGATATCCAGGACAGGCTGATCATGATCGACAGCGTTTCAAAGAGGTACAACGCCTGCGGCGCCAGGATCGGCGTGGTCATATCAAAGAATGAAACGTTCCTTGAACTGATTTCAAAGCTCTGCCAGGGGCGGCTGGCGGTCTCCACCATCGAGCAGCACGCCGCGGTGGGGCTGTATTCCACGGGATTCCGGGTGATCAACGAGGTTCGGGATGAATTTGAGCGGCGAAGAGACGTGGTATNNCCGGCGTTTTCTGCGAAAAGCCGGAGGGGGCCTTTTACCTTGTCTGCAGGCTTCCCGTGGACGACGCCAACGACTTTCTGATCTGGATGCTGGAGGAATTCGACGACCGGGGAGAAACGGTCATGGCGGCGCCGGCGGACGGCTTCTATGCGACGGAGGGCCTCGGAAGGAACGAAATCCGCATCGCCTATGTCCTGGAGCCGAAAAAGCTGAAGCGGGCTATCGAGATTCTGGGAAAAGGCCTGGAAGCTTACGGAAAAGATATAGGGCGCCTGCCGGCGGCGGCTTTGGCTCAGTAATAGCATATGACGGGAGTTCCTACGGAGATATTGTTATACAGCTTTTCCGCCAGATAATAAGCGACGTTGATGCAGCCGTGGGACCCTCTTGCCAGATAGATATCCCTCCCGAAGTTGGATCTCCAGGAAGCGTCATGGATTCCGATGTCACCGTTGAAGGGCATCCAGTAGGATACGTTTGCCCGGTAATTCGGCCCTTTTAAGACGGCGTTTCTTATTTTATACTTCAGGCTGTAGACTCCTTCCGGAGTTTTATGGCCTTCATTCATATCTCCCGAAACCACGGCCCCGGAGGCCACAAGCTTTCCTTCTTTGTAAAACCATAAATGCTGACTTGAAAGGTCGATTTCAATGTAAGTGGAGCCGATATCGTCGGGGAGCGGCTGCATCCCCTTTTGGCTGTAGACGGGCTCCCGGATCATCATTCTGCCGCTCGTCACCGCTTCCATCAGGGCGGCGGTTTCCTTTTTTATATCGACCTTCCATCCGTAATCGCCGCCGCTTATTTTGATCTTCTGTCCCAGAGAGGTAACGAAATCGCGCTCCTTGCCATAGGTATTATAGTGGGTCGCCAGGTCCTTTAAAAAGCCTTGGATCTTCTCCGTATTGAAGATGATGTCCAGGTCCTCTTCGAATCCGACCCAGTCGCCGATTTCGTCGGCGTCAACGACGGCGTCGCCGCCGTAGTAGGGATAGATGATTTTGGCAGCTATGTACTTTTCCACGACGGCCTTGGTATTCGCAAGCTTTTTCGAATCAAATTTAATAGTGGGGTCCACATAACATTTTATGGCATCCAGATCCAGAGCGGTCCTTCCGTCCGTAACGGCGTCCTTGATTCCATAATACAGGATGGCGTCGTTTACCTTATTTCCATACACTTCTTTCACGATCTCGTAAACGCCGTTGGTGTAAACCAGCGTCGCGTTTTTCGGCGGGACAGCCTTTGAGCTGTCGACACAGACGAGCTCGCTGTACCGTTTTTCCAGCATGCCTGCGTCATATGTAAACGCGTTTCCAATTTTCAGGGCATCCCGGTTAAAGAGGGAAAGGACCCAGAAGGTCCTGTTCTGCTTATTTTTGAGCAGCTCGCCCCTGTGCCTCAGATCGCATTTCAATCCGATTTCCTTCCCGTAGATACGCTCTTTCACACCGCCGCGCTCCGTCAGGGTCAACGTATACGCCGCCGCCTGATTTGCAAGCTTCTTGTCCGCTTCCGCAGGAGTGTCGCAGGACACGCGGATGCCGTTTATTACGGTGCCGGGATAAAACCGCGTTTCAAAAAACAAGGTGAAAAACAGGAAAACCGCCGATATGATCATCAGGCTTGAGAACAGGAAAAAATACTTTCGGTATGACTTGCCTTTGCCCATCATCGATACCCTCCTGCAAAAAGATAGGACCGGAAAATATCCTACAGACATTCTATAGCGGCTGCGGTCGATTTATTCTTCCCCGCTTCAGATTGCGCGAAAAAAGGCTGTGCACCAGGTTTTATTCTGGGGCGCAGCCTTTTTTTCTTTTCTTTTTATTTATTATATTTAATGATAAAAAAATTTTCAAGCAAAAGGGAAAGCCGCAGGACATCAAGATCCTGCGGCAAATCTTAAAAGCGGAAAAACATCCGTATTGATACGAGGCTTTGTCCTCTGCCTTATTTTTCGGTTTGCTTGCTGATGTAACCAAGACCCTTCGGTCTGAAGGCTGAATCACATATGCACGTGTCAGCAGTATTTTCTATCGCAGCAGCACATGTCTTCTTCGGCTTCGGTTTCGGTGCAGTCAATCGCGTCCAGCAGTTCATTTCTGCGCTTTCTTTTCATATCTCTTTCGCAAGCAATATCCTGCAGCCCTTCGACGATGTCGCACAATCCGTCCTCTACATCGCAGAGCCCGTCATTAATGGCATCCAATGCGCCGCAGAAGCGGCCGCAGCAAAGTTCGTTGATGCCGCACCGAATATCTTTGATGCCTTCTTTTACACCGCATACGCCATTTACGATATTTTTCTTGGCATGGCAGTTGTCGCCAAAATCGGTGCTGTTCACACCCCTGACGAGGTCGCATGCACCGTCTTCGAGATCACTAAGTCCGTCTTTCAGTACTCTGATCCCCTGGCAAAGCCGGCCGCAGCAGATATCTTTCAGGCCCTCACGGATGTCCATAACCCCTTCTTTGATGTCACATAAGCCCTTTTTAATATCATCAATACCGTCAATTCGGTCGCATCCAAAGGAAAATTGTTTATTTCTACCCATTTTTCTTAACCTTCTAGCTTTAATAATATTCACCTGAGATAGGCGTATTATAGTATATGAAAGAGGTTGGAAAATGGATAAAGAACTAATGCTTGACCGCGATAATTTCTCGAAATTAATTATATTTGCCTTTTTTGAAGAAATAAAACCGCAGATATCATAAGCATCAGCACGCATACGCCCAGCGCCCAGCCGCCCAGCACGTCGGTGGGATAGTGGACACCCAGATAGATCCGGCTGAAGCCGATGGCCAGGATCAGGCAGGAAAGAAGAGCCGTTGCCAGGTTGGCGGCGGTTTTATTTTTTACATACCGGCGGCAGAGGAAGATGAGAATACCGTAAAAGATCAAAACAGTGAAGGAATGCCCACTGGGGAAGCTGTAGCCGCCCTGGGTGATCAGGTGGAGCGTCAGGTCGGGGCGGGCCCTGTGGAAAGAGACCTTCAGGAGTTTTTGGAGCATGGCGGCAAGGATCGCCGCGGCGGACATGGGGACGCCAAAGCTGAGCCGGAGCCGGGGGGCCAGCAGACTCAGGAGGCAGATCAGGGTCACGGTCTGCCAGTTGCCCAGATAGGTGACCGCCTTGAAAAAAACGGTCAGCCCGCCGCTGCGGAACCCGTAGATATAATTGCGGACCGCGGTGTCGAAGGCCAGCGTATCCCGGGTGACCACAAAATACGAAATGATCACAAAGAGGAAGAATCCCGCGGCGGCGGTAAGCGCTCTTCTTTTGTTAAGAAATGTCATATTGTTATTCATATTGTTATTATAGCGCATTTGCTCCATGAAAATCAATTTTCATCAGGTGACGATTCAGAGGCGCCTCAACCCTGGCGAACAAACCATTCAGCTAACGGATCAATGGGTTTTTGATAGATGCACAAAATTTTCGATTTAGGACACCGTGTCGACAGGATATCGAATGAGACATCATTACAGGTATCTGTTTTAACTCAAAATTTGCTAAAACAAATAATTTGCTAAAGTCGCCGTCCTAAATCGAAAAAATTGTGCAAGCTTTATTACGCCATAAGTCTTACGCCATAGGTCCACCCATGTTCCGGGTATCGGACAAACGGATGTGACGAATTGCCCCTGTCTAAGGAGAAACGCTGACAGAAATGAGAAAGAGATTAGAGAGATAATTTTGCCGCCCTCTTCTTTAAAAGAGCTAATTTACAGAATACGTTGACACCGGAGAGCATAGGTGATACTATCATGACGAAACTAAAATTAAATAAAACAGTTTGATGTTCTGCTTATCTGCCGATCTGATAAGCAGCTGAGAGGGAAGCAGATGAAAGTTCTGCGCGGACCCGCCGCTGTAAGCGCGTAGTTTTATTCGCAGCCACTGGGCAAAACGCCTG
>DLFX01000360.1:0-1454 GCA_002482405.1 Firmicutes bacterium UBA7709
CATCGGGAAATCGACGATCCAGCAGAATTTGAAGACGTTAGGGTCAATGAGGCCGAGCTGGCGGCCGAGTTCCGGAATCACCGCGCCGCCGATGGTTCCGCAGCTGATGATGCAGGAAAGCACGATCCACATATGCGCGCCCGCCCCCCCGACGACGGTCCCCGGACCGATCAGTATATAGCTTACGATAAACGTAACGAGGATGGACAGAATGGAAGTGATCCATACCAGATGGGTCAGGGGTTCCTCAAAATCCAGNNCTGCGTTTTTATACCTTGCGCTTGCATATGCATTGTTGATATAGAATGCGGCGACAGATGTGATGATCATCAGGATACGCATTACAAATATCCATACCAGAAGGTCTCTCTGAAGCTCTCCGTTTACAGCAAGCACGATGAATGAGATCAGCGCTACGCCGGTAACGCCGTAGGTTTCAAATCCGTCGGCGGTAGGACCGACGCTGTCTCCCGCGTTGTCCCCCGTGCAGTCCGCGATGACTCCGGGATTTCTCGGATCGTCTTCACCGATTTTAAATACGATCTTCATCAGGTCGGAACCGATATCGGCGATCTTTGTGAAGATACCGCCGGCGATCCTCAGCGCGGAAGCGCCCAGGGACTCTCCGATGGCAAACCCGATGAAGCAGGAGCCCGCGATGCTCCTTGGGATAAAGAGCAGTATGATGAGCATCATGGTAAGTTCCACACAGACCAGCAGAACGCCGATGCTGATTCCCGCGTCAAGGGGAATCTTCAGCAGGTTAAGCGGTTTTCCCTCGAGGGCGGCAAATGCCATGCGGCTGTTTGCCATGGTGTTCATACGGATCCCATACCACGCGACTCCATAAGAGCCCAGGATGCCGACGACGGACCAGAGCAGGATCACGACGACTCCGGCTCCTTTTCCCTGCAATGCCCCGAAATAAAAAGCGACGCATACGCCAATAAAGACAAACAACAACAGCAGGAATTTCCCCTGCTGAATCAGATAGGTCTTGCAGGTTTCATAAATGGTGTTCGCCACATTGAGCATCGACTGATGCGCGGTCAGTTTCTTCACCTTTGTGAACTGATAGAAGCCGAACAGCATTCCCAGGATGCAGATTCCAATACCAAACATTAACAGCGAGTTCTGCGAAGAACTCAACTGCGGTATTACGAGATCCGCTTCGCTTGCATAGGATGTAACAGGTACGCAGATCACGATAAGTGCTGCAAGCAAGCTTTGAAACTTATAGTGCAAATTAATACACCTCCCTTTATTTTTTTTGCATTAATATACATGCTGTTTTATCTTATAACATTAAAGGCACCTTGTGCAACAGACATGACCCAACATATCTTCGACAAATTTCGACATTTAAATTGTTTTTCCAATTCGGCCTGTTACCGGCGTTTTTTTTGAAACAGCAGGTTCATGTGGGTGCTGGCCTCGTCATAGTGATAAGGCGT
>DLFX01000360.1:1481-5343 GCA_002482405.1 Firmicutes bacterium UBA7709
CTCCTCCTTCGATATTACAGAGAATCTGATGTCAAGGCACCGTTTTTCCACAAGGCGGTTGTGATCGTAAATTTCGTAGAACTGAGTGCCGGTTATGAGGCGTGCCGCGGAGGAATAGACATTATAATATGTAATAAACAGCGTCCTGCCGTCCTCAAGGTCGTATTTGCCCAGATATCTTATGTTGCCGTCGGCCTGCTTGATCCGGTACGGCGGATTATACAGCGTGCAGAAAAAAATTCCGTCGGAGGTAAGATGTTTATAGATCCGGCGGAAGGCTTGCCTCCTCTTCTCCTGATCTATGATCTCAGCTATGGAATTGGAAGGAATGATGATCAGATCGAAGCGCTTTCCCAGGTCCATTTCACAGACGTCCTGGCAAACGATTTCCACATTTTGCAACCGGCCGTTTGGAGCTTCCTGTGACACGGCCTCCGATGCGGCCTGCGGGCCAGCCTCCGACACGCCGATTTTTTTTCGAAGCACCTCCAGCATCTCCTCGGAATAATCCACACAGGTAAGGGGGAATCCCGCTTCGATCAGCGGCTTCGAGAGCCTGCCGGTCCCGCACATCAGTTCCAGGATATTTTTATGGCCCTTGCAGAGCATTTTAAAAAAATCGATATCGATATCGGCGTTGGCGTAATAATCATAAATATCCGCCACATGGCCGAAATCTATGTTTTTCTCCACAGCCCTTCCCCTCTCATTTTGTAATAACAGATTGCCACAGATATAAAGTTGGCGGCCACATCCCCCGTGCAAACCTGTAATTATTTTACAGCAACTTATGAAAAAATTCAACTGATAACTGATCTGGAAAAGCCGCAAAAAAATACCCGCGCAAATCAAAAGAAGTCGAGCTTCCCGCGGGATCGACTTCTTTCTCGTTGTGTTGGGTACAGGTCAGCCTTCAACCTTTGTCTCGGAATCCCCATTATTCCCATCTCAGCAGATTGTCTATGATCTTGCAGGATTCCCCTGCAGATGATGCATTTCTCTGTGCGCCGGCAATTTCAGCGCGATATGTACTTTCGGAAGAATATCCTCCGGGAGCCGCCATCGCCTCGCCCTTTCCGGCCTTTAACCTAATTCCCGCACTTTCCATCAGCAAGCTGAATTTACTCATAATATAACCCCCTTTAAAACATCTTTCGGTATTGTATAGTAAAAAATACCCGCAGTCGATCAGAATATTCATACAATTTCACTTTTTCGACTAAATTTTATTTTTAAAGGGGGTTTGTTTTATTGTGTTTTATTTCCTTTTTANNAACTGGCTGTTGTAAAGCTCGGCGTAGAATCCGCCCTTTTCAAGCAGCTCCCTGTGATTTCCGCTTTCGATGATATCTCCGTCTTTCATCACCAGAATCAGGTCCGCATCTTTGATTGTAGATAGGCGATGGGCGATCACGAATGAGGTCCTGCCTTGGGTCAGCTTATCCATAGCCTCCTGCACGAGCCTTTCCGTACGGGTGTCTACCGAGCTTGTCGCCTCATCCAGTATCAGGAGCGGCGAATTTTGTATGATAGCCCGGGCGATAGTAACAAGCTGCTTTTGGCCTGCCGACAGGTTGGCTTTATCGTTCAACACGGTGTCGTAGCCCTGGGGCAGCGTGCGGATAAAGTGGTGAAGACCCACAGCTTTGCAGGCGGCGATCACCTCTTCATCGGTAACGCCCTCCTTGCTGTATATGATATTTTCTTTGATGGTCCCTTCAAAAAGCCATGTATCCTGCAATACCATACAGAATTGGTTGTGCACGTTTTCCCTTGTGACCTGGCTTATCGGCACGCCGTCTATGCGGATCTCCCCGCCGTCGATTTCATAAAAGCGCATCAGCAGATTTATCATGGTCGTCTTCCCCGCGCCGGTGGGCCCCACGATGGCGACCTTCTGCCCGGCCTTTACCTCTGCGGAAAAGTTGTTGATGACCGTCTTGCCCTTCTCATAGCCAAAGCGAACATTTCGAAACTCCACATCGCCTTTTACGTTCTCCAACTTTTTGAGCTTTTGGCTTTCGTCGGTCAATTCCTCTTCATCGAAAAATTCGAAGACGCGCTCGCTTGCGGCTGCCGTTCTCTGAAGCTGCTGCATCGATTGGGCAAGCTGAGACAGCGGCTGCGTAAAGAGGCGGATATACATCATGAAGGCGACGACCACCCCAAAGGTAATGGTGCCCTTCATGGCCAGCGCCGCTCCGGTCACGCATACGGCCACATATCCGAAGTTTCCGATAAAGTTCATGATGGGCATCATCAACCCGGATAGGAATTGGGACTTCCAGCCGCTGTTATACAGCGAATTGTTAATCTCCTCAAAGGTTTCTTTCGCCGCTCTTCCGCCGTTATACGCTTTCACGACATTGTGGCCTGAATAGACTTCCTCAATATGGCCGTTGATATCGCCAAGCCCCTGCTGCTGCGTCGTAAAATGCTTTTGGGACTTTGACATGATGAGCATCATCAGCCCAAAGCCGACCAACGTGGAGCCGACGGCCACAAGGGCCAGAATCCAGCTGTTGTAAAACATCATGACCAGCGAGCCCACAAACATGATCACCGCCCTCACCAGATTGTCGAGGCTTTGATTGAGGGTCTGCCCGATGGCGTCAACGTCGTTGGTCACGCGGCTGATGACGTCGCCATAGCTCGTCTTGTCAAAATATTTGAGGGGCAGCCTGTTAATCTTCTTTGAAATATCAGCGCGCATACCCTTTGATATCCTGGCGGTCACCGTCGCCATGATAAAGTTCTCAGCAAAGCTGAAAATGCCTGCCAGCCCATAGAAACAGACGAGCATCATGCCGATCTTAAACACAGCGTTAAAATCAATTGCGCCGGGCACGGGAACCCCGTTGATCAGCGCCGGCAGCCCCTTTGCGATTTCGTTTGTCATGTTCTTGAGCTGGTCGGGTCCGATGACCTGAAAGACCGTGCTCAAAGCCGCGATGACAAGGGCGGTGATGATGAGAGGCATATAGCTCTTGCAGTAGCGTATCAGCTTCCCCCATGTCCGTTTGAAATCCTTTGGCTTTTCGCCGCCGGCCATGCCGTGGGGCCTACCCATGGGTCCGCCCATAGGCCCTCTGTTTTGTATTCTTGTGCGATCCTCACTCATGATGCTAATTCCTCCTCGCTTAATTGCGACATGGCAATTTCTTTATAGACTGCGCAGTCGCGGAGTAATTCTTTATGGGTTCCTTTGCCAACTACTTTACCTTCATCCAGAACAATGATCCGATCCGCATCCATAATGGTGCCGATTCTTTGGGCAACAATCAAGCTGGTTACTCCCGCTGTTTCTTTTTTCAGCGTAGATCTGAGTATCCGGTCAGTCTTATAATCCAGTGCCGAGAAACTGTCATCAAAAATATAAATTTCCGGTTTACGACAAACTGCACGGGCTATAGCTAAACGCTGCTTCTGACCTCCTGACACATTTGTGCCTCCCTGAGAGATATCCGCTTCATATTGATTTTCCATTTTCTCTACAAAATCACTTCCCTGCGCAATTCTCACCGCAGACTCGATTTCTTCACGTTCCGGCTTTTTCTTTCCGTTATCACCGTAACTCACATTACTGCTTACCGTTCCTCGAAACATCACTGCTTTCTGTGGAACATATCCGATCTTATTATGCAGAGCTTCCTGTGTGTATTCCTTCACGCTTACACCATCTACTAGGACATCACCATCTGTAGCATCATAAAATCTTGGAATCAGGCTAATTAGTGTGCTGTTACCGCTGCCGGTTGAACCAATAAATGCAACAGTCTCTCCTTTATTTGCAGTAAAGCTGATATTTTCCAGAACATAATCAGAAGCTTCCGGATATTTGAAACTTACGTTTCGGAATTCA
>DLFX01000099.1 GCA_002482405.1 Firmicutes bacterium UBA7709
AGTTCAGGAAAACCGCGTCTTCCGTTCCCGTAATAGCAGCAGGCAGATGCAGTTCACGGAGACCAAGGCAGTCGATAAAGGTGCCTGCGGGCAGGGTCTTGATCTTTATGGTCTCAGGGAATTCCACACTGGCCAGATGTTCGCAATATTCGAAAGCATACGCGCCCAGTTTTTCCAGCACTTTCGGAAGGGTAATCCCGGTGAGAGCGGTACAGCCGCCGAAAGCTCCTTCGCCGATGGTTGTTATGCTATCAGGGAAGGATATCCCATTGAGAGCGGTACAGCCGTAGAAAGTATAGTTGCCGATGGTCGTCATGCGATCAGGGAAGGTGATGGTCTGGATGCCGGTGTAGGCAAAGACGCTGTCCCCCAAGGCCGTGAGTCCGTCGGGCAGGGATATGGCGGTTAAATTATAACAATTGCTGAACGCCCCTGTTCCCATGACTTTCAGCCCAGCAGGCAGGGTAACGTTTTCCAGTGCCTTGCAGCCAGAAAAGGCATACTGGTTGATGGTCTCAAGCTTGGAGCCTTCGGCAAAGTTCAATGTTTTCAGCTCACTGTTTATGTAGAAGGCGCGGTCGCCCAGCGTGGTAACAGAAGCCGGAATGGTGAGGGATGTGAGTTTGGCGTTGGCAAAGGCGTCATTACCGATCTCCTCGAGACCCTCAGGGAGCTGGATGCTTGCCAGGGGATAACGTTCCAGCGCGCTTTCACCGATCACCTTCAAAGTGCTGGGCAGGGTGAGCGTCTCCAGATTATCCAGGCCGTAGAAAAGATTTTTGGACAGTTCGGTGACCCCTTCGGCTACATGGACCGTCTTGAGGTTCTTGCACAGCTCATACACGTTGTTCCCCATTGTGATACCGGGATAGATGGTGATCTCCTTCAAACTCGTTTGCCAAAAGGCACGGTCACCGATTTCCTTCAGGGTGGAGGGATAGCTAACGGATTCAAGAGCGCTGGTGAGAGTGTCTTCATAATTTGTCCTGAAAGCGTCCGCCTCGATGCGCACGGTGCCCTCCGGCACTGTATATGTCTTTGCGGTGCGTCCGGCAACAGAATAATACAGCAGGATTTTGCCGTCCTTGGAAAAGAGCACGCCGTCAATATCTTTAAAAGTGCTGCTGCCCGCATCCACCTTGATATCTGTCAGCTTCTTGCAGTAAGCGAAGGCGCTGTAGCCGATGTCTTCTACCGAAGCGGGCAGATTGACGGTTGTCAGCGCTTTGCAGTACTGGAAGGCCATCTGTCCGATAGTCTTGACGCCTTTGCCCAGATTGAGGGTATCCATCGCGGTACAGTTGTAGAAGGCTTCCTTGCCGATGACGGTGACCGAGTCCGGCAGGACGACCGACTTCAAGGCCGTACGGCCTGAAAAGGCTTCGTCGCCGATGGCCGTTACGGGCTTGCCGTTATAAGTCTTGGGTACTACGACATTTTCATAGCCTCCATTAAACTTGCTTACAGTGCAGCTGCCGCCTGCTTCTGCAAAGGTAAAGGCCGCATCCGGCGTCGCTTCCGGCTCTCCTTCTTTGACCGTTACGTCAAAGGTCGCAGTCTTTTGGGGTGTATCGGTCTTTGGATATGTCACCGTGACGGTTTGGGTACCGAGGGAATTTAACGGGGTACCGTTGGCGGGATCTGACGTAAATCCGCTGGATATGGTTACAATGACATTGCCGGCGATAAGGCCGCCGGTATAGGTTGCCTCAACTGTCATTCCTGTCAGTTCCAGCTTTTGACCAGGGGCATATTCGAGCTTTTTCGGCTTCGTTTTAATGCTGATGGAGCTGAGCTCTCCGAAGGTTTTGATGGCGCCATACTCGCTAAGCCTAGATGAGAAGTTAGCCTTATAGGCGATATGGCAATTGAATACGGCATAATCATTAATGCCAGTAAAGGCGTCGAATCCCACTTCAGGCGCTTCGCCTAAAAATGTAACGCTTTCCAAATCCTCGCAATATGCAAAAGCTAAAGAGCCTATACTGGTGACGCTTGCCGGAATGGTCACAGCAGTGGTATAAGCACTATTAAAGGGACCCTCGGAAGGGTCAAAATCAGGGTCGTACTCATCCAAGCCGATGGCGACGACTGGATAGCCCTCGATTGTGGAAGGGATTATCACCTCTTCGCTGCTGTCCCAATCCTTATACCCGGTAATGGTAACTTTTCCGCCCGAAATGGTATAGTCGAAACTGCTTGCCGGTGTTTCAGCACCCAGCGTTCCGACAGAAGCCTCTCGGCTCAACATTTTGGTAGAAGCCTCATCGGTTGGTGCTTCGATGGCTTCAGGTGTTACGGAAGCCTCCTCTCCAGGCGTTACGGAAGCTTCCTCTCCCGGTGTTCCTCCAGGGGTCTCCGCAGGTGCTTCCATGGATTCCGGTGTTCCGGATGCCTCCTCGGCCAGCACCGAAAAAGAAACGCCCGGTATCAGGGTAAAAATCATAACCAGGGACAGCAGTACAGCCCCCAGCCTTGCGGCGGGGCTCCTCCGCCTTTTTCTCTTGTTCATTGATATAAATCCTCCTATTTCAATAGATGTGCACTAAGTCCCAGCCCTTTTTAAATGTAGCTACATTTTAATATACTACAAGCAGACAACGAATTTTGTTGCCAGGGCAACAGATTTTTTGGCATATCCTGTTATACTATTGTCAAGTGAAGTGTAAATATAAGAAAGAGAAGGAAAATAAAGCATGAGATTGACAAAAACGGCGAAAAAGATAACGGCCTTTTTTTTGGCCTTCGTGTTAGTGGCGGCGATGCTGCCCCCGGCCTTTGCAGACGGACCGGATCAAGGTAATCAGGATGTTTACTCGATTGCGGAGGAACTGTCCCGGCAGACAGAGGCCGAGGGAACGGGCTACGATGGATACATATTTAAAGTGAAGGATTCCATGTCCCGTTCCAAATTAATGGACAGGGTTTATACAGTAGGGGAAGATACAGGAATCAAATCCATTGATCATGCGGAAGGTTATTACACAGCGGAATCTCTGGAGCAGATTGAAGCTTTTGTCAATGAAAATCAGATTGAATTCATTGAGCCTGATTATATCGTCACCCTTGACGATGCTGAAACACAGGGCCTGGACGGCGCTGTGGGTGAGGATGCCAATAGGGAACATCTGAACTTGATGTCGGTGCCTTCGGCATGGGCATATGGATTCACCGGAGTGGATCTGGACACCGGATTTGATATGGGCGGCGACGGAAACTATGACGACCGGGTTGTAATCGCGGTCATCGACTCAGGCCTGAGCCTTAACCACGAGGATATCGATTACAGCCGCGTGCTGGCTGGGAAGAACTTCGTGTCACAGACCAGCTCCAGTACTGTGGATACGCTTGGGCATGGCACCTTTGTGACCGGCCAGATCATCGCCGCCGGAGGAAATGGGGTGGGAATCGCAGGCATCGCCCAGGATGCATATGTTACGCCCCTCAAGGTGTTTTCTTCCAGAGAGACCGCAACGTCAATCATTATCAATGCAATTCAGTATGCGGCAGGGCAGAAAAAGGCGTTTGACAGCACCCATGGCGGGGAAGGGGAGAATATCTGCGTCATCAACATGAGTCTTGGCGGAGAATACCCGTCCGCCGCAATGAAGCAGGCTGTTAACAACGCGATTTCAGCGGGTATCATCGTGATCGTTTCGGCAGGAAATGACGGAGATACCCTGGCGAGCTATCCGGCTCAATATGCCATCGGTGTAGGATCGACCAATTCCAAGAGGAAGTATTCCTATTATACGCAGGTTCTGGACAAGTCCAACGGCGAGGGATATGAGAATAAGGTTTGGGTTTCCGGACCAGGAGAAGACTACACCAGCACCTGGTATACCGGCGGATATTATACAGGCTCGGGCACCAGCTTTTCGGCGCCTGAAGTGTCGGCCCTTGCGGCCATAGCTGTGGGTCTTAACAATGATCTGGGTCATTATGGCAATGAGGATGAAAACCATTATGCTTTCCGACAATTGCTGAAGGATACGGCCGTTCCCGCATCCGGCGGGAGGGAAATCAATGGCCAGGATTGCTATTATGGCTGGGGAATCGTTAACTTTGCCAATCTGATCGAAAAGCTGACAGGTCTTACCGAAAATGAAGGCAAGCCTGCGGAGGTCAGCTTTTCCGTTGACAACGGAGCGGGGACTCAGCTGACCGCCGAAGAAAACAATCTGTCAATCGCGGTAATCCTGCAGGAGGATGGTGCGGTTCAAACTGCAACAAACGGGGTTTATACCCTGAAAATCGGCGCTAAATATGAATATACCGTTACCGCCGACAAATTCAAAACGGTCAGCGGGAGCTTTATCCCTATAAAATCAAACAGAGTGATCGCCCTTTCCATGGAAGGGAAAGACTACTTTATGAGCTTTAACGTCAAAGATGCGGCAGGTCAAAAAATTGAGGGTGCGGCGATCAACGTCTTCAAAACCGAAGGAGCCAAACTATCCGCCGGAGGCGACGGAAGGTTCGCGGTAAAGAACGGCGCATACCGATACATCATATCGGCGGAAAATTTCTATCCCCTTAACGGGAGCATTGTGATCGACGACGGAAAAAACGACTATGAAAATGACAGCCTTATCATAGAAGCTGCTTTGGCCAGCGCTCAGGATGTTTGCAGCGTAACGTTTGACGTAAAGGGCGCAGATTCCATGATGGATCCGGGCGAAGAAGTCTTTGTCCGCAATGGGAAGGGGGAAACGGTTTTCCCTCAATCAGACGGGACATGGAAGCTTGTCCCCGGAACCTACAGCTATTTGATCGAATCCGATTATTATAAATCTGTTTCCAGAAGCCTGATCATCAGAGAAGAGGAAAAGGGAACCGAAAGGGTGGTTTCCGAGACAATGGCACAGGGGCTATACTGGGCTTTCATGGAAATTAAACCTCTATCTGTGATATCAAAGGAAGGCACGACAATTACCGTAACGGACCGTGATGGACGAGCGGTTTCCCCATTCAACAAGGTTCAGGGAGAGTACCGCATTGTAAACGGAGCTTATACCTATGAAGTGCGCGCCAAAGGTTACAAGACGGCAAAAGGCAACTTTGTCATGAACGGTTCGACGCTGAATATCGCTGTGGAGATGCAGGAAGGAACAGATCCTTCCGAGACGTCCGGCGTCGGAGGCGGAGGCGGAGGTGGCGGTGGCGGAGGAACAGCCCCAACTGCCCCGGCACAGAACCCAGCTCTGGTACAGGCTCACGACACATCACAGGATCCGGCGGTCGTTTATACGGATGTTCCCGCTTCCGCATGGTATTTCGACGCGGTTCGTTTCGCAGTAAGCAGGGGGCTATTTGAGGGTTTTTCCGCTGCGGAATTTCGTCCCGGCGATCCTATGACCCGGGCTATGCTCGCCACTGTGCTGTATCGCCTGGATGGAAAACCGAAGACAGAGGCTTTTTCCGGTTTCTCCGATGTTTCGGATGGCCAGTGGTATGCAGAGACCGTAAACTGGGCAGGAAAAACGGAATTAATTACAGGCTACGGTGACGGCCGTTTCGGGGTCAATGATCCTCTTACGCGTCAGCAGCTGGCGGTGATCCTGTATCGATATGCGGGGGTAAAAGGGTACGATGTGACAGCTCGAGCTGACCTCACCGCTTATATGGACGAGGAAGAAATCGGCGCATATGCATCTGACGCCGTGAGCTGGGCTGTCGCCGAAGGACTGATCACGGGGATTACGAACACAGCTCTGAATCCTGAAGGCAACGCTTCCAGGGCGCAGATCGCGGAGATCCTTCAAAGATTTGTGGGAAAAATCATCGACACTGAAAGCTGAAAAGTTTCGGATATACGAGTGAGGAACTGTCTATGAATAGCAAATATGCAGCCCTTTTGATGATGAAATCAAAGCTTTTTTCCGGATTTTCATTTGAAGAATGTGTTTTTCTTAAAAAAGTCCTGAAGCCTGTTGAGAAAACCTACAAAAAAAAGGCGATCATTTATCATGAAGGGGATGAAATCAGCTCTATAGGGATGATTCTCCGAGGGCAGGTAATCGGTGAAAAGTTTTGCCGTGATGGTAGCAGGCCTCATCTGGTCCATACATTCGGACCAAAGGACGTGATCGGACTTGAAACCATTCTCTCATCAGGCAAGGAAAGCCCAATCACCTATGCTGCGCAGGAAGAAGTGAACATGCTTTGCTTCCCGTATGCCCTCCTTGCCGAAAATGAGTACATTTCGATCATACAGCGCCTGAAGATCATGGAGAACATCAGCAGAAATCTGGCCGACGAAAACATCAAAAACATGTATAAGCTTGAGGTTTTATCGAAACGGGCCCTGCGCAGCAGAATCCTGACTTTTTTATCCATCATGGAAAGGAAGACCGGGGAAAAGGAGTTTTCCATCGGAATGGACAGAGAACAGTTTGCCCAGTATCTGTGCGTGAACAGGAGTTCTCTTTCCTATGAACTTGGACAGATGCAAAAGGAGGGCCTGATTGTTTTAAATAAAGATTGGTGTACACTTCTATAAATACGGTGAAAAAGACCGTATGCTCCGTGCCTGAATAAAATCACCTGGGATGGGTACAATCCAGAAAAGATGATATTTTATGTATTGCCGCTGAACGCGGCGGAACGGAGAGGATAAAATGATGATCAGCGCGAGAAATCAGTTGGCCGGAAAAGTTGAAAAGGTTGAAAACGGAGCGGTCAATTCGGCTGTGTTATTGAAGACGGCCGGAGGAGACAGGATTACGGCTACGATATCAAAAGCAGCGGTGGAAGAATTGGGGCTTGCTCCCGGGAAAGACGCGACAGCGGTGATCAAGGCTACGGAAGTGATGATCGGCCTTGGTGAAATGAAGATCAGCGCGAGGAACCAGCTGCCGGGGACGATCGAGAAGGTTGAGAACGGCGCGGTCAATGCCATCGTGACCCTGGGAATCGCAGGCGGCGCCAAAGTTTCTTCCACGATTTCAATGGCTGCGGTGAAAGAATTGGGACTTGCTCCCGGCATGGAAGCGAAGGCGGTCATTAAGGCTACCTCTGTGATGATCGCAGTATAAGATGATGGAAGTATAAAATTGTTTCCCTCCGACAACTTCTGAATAGCTATAATTGAGCATCTCAGTAGCCGGCTTTTTATAAAATACTGTTGCCTATCCAAAAAAATATTATTATAATGGATATGGTTAAATACAATTAGAACTAATTAAAACAAACAGAAAAACGGAGGGAAATTATGAAACGCTTTAAAAAAGTTGCGTTGCTGGTTACAGTCTTTGCATTGATTTTCAGCATGTCGGCAATTTCTGCGTCTGCGGCGACAACACCGATTGTCTCCATTGACGGCAGCCAGATCACCATCGATCCCGCTCTTGGGACTCCTTTTATCGATTCGGCCAACAGGACTCAGGTGCCGATCAGAGCATTTTCGACCAGCCTGGGCGTAGCGGATGATAAGGTTACCTGGGATCAGGCGACTCAGACGGCGACCATCAACGGAACCATCAAGATCAAGGTAGGTTCCCCGGTAATCACCACCGCTTACGGAAATATCACCATGGATACTCAGGCGGTGAATCAGGACGGCAGAATCTATGTTCCGGCAAGATTTGTAGCAAACGCGCTGGGATATGATATCGAAGGAATAAACAACAACGGCCAGATCACAGCCAACGTCATCACGAAAGTAGACCTGACCATATCCGCAGCGGCCAGCCTAAAGTCCGCGCTGGATGAAATCACAACATTATACAAGGCGGAAAAACCGAATGCAACCGCAGCGATCAGCTATGCCGGATCGGGCACGCTGCGCCAGCAGATCGAAGAGGGTGCTCCTGTCGATGTGTTCTTGTCCGCGGATATGACGAATATGAATACCTTAAAGGATAAGGGACTGGTAGACACCGACACTGTGAAGAACCTTCTGCAGAATAAGGTCGTCCTCATCGTTCCAAGCGATTCCAAGGCCACGCTCACCAGCTTTGAAGATGTGACGAAGGACAGTGCCATCAAGAAGATCGCGTTAGGCGAGCCTACAACCGTTCCTGCGGGCAAATACGCAGAGCAGATCTTTACATATTACAACATGCTGGACGCGGTGAAAGAGAAGACCGTCTATGCAAAGGACGTAACGGAAGTCAGAACTTTCGTTGAGAGCGGTAACGCTGACGCAGGCGTGGTATACTCCACCGATGCGATGGTTTCCGGAGATAAGGTGAAGATCATCGCTACAGCCAGCGAAGCATCCCATGATCCCGTGACCTATCCTGCGGCAGTCGTTAAGGCGACGAAGCATGCGGCGGCGGCTCAGGACTATCTGAACTTCCTCACCACAGATGCGGCAAAGGCAGTATTTGTTAAATACGGATTCAGCGTTCTGTAAAAGGACCGGAGCTCCAAGGAGTTTTTAAAATGAATTTTGATCTTTCACCGGCGCTCATTTCATTGAAGGTCAGCCTGATATCCACGGGCATCATCTTCATTCTCGGAATTCTGTCGGCATGGTGGATGACCAATTACAGAGGCAGATGGCAGGGTTTGCTTGACGGCATCCTTACGCTGCCTCTTGTTTTACCGCCCACGGTGGCGGGATTTGGCATTCTGATGCTCATCGGAGTTCGCGGACCCATCGGAAAATTTTTGGGTCTATTTGGCGTAAATATTATTTTTTCATGGTATGCGGCGGTCATCGCGTCGACGCTGGTAGCCTTTCCGCTAATGTATAAGACGACAAAGGCCGCCTTCGAGCAGATCGACGCCAATATTCTAAACGCGGCAAGGACGCTGGGCGTCACGGAGAGAAAGCTTTTCTGGAAGGTCGCGGTTCCTTTGGCGTGGCCCGGAGTTCTGGCAGGAACAGCCCTTGCCTTTGCCAGGTCTATGGGTGAGTTCGGAGCGACGCTGATGGTTGCGGGAAGCATACCGGGCAAGACCCTGACCATGCCCATTGCGATTTATTTTGCGACCACAGGCGGAAATATGCAGGCGGCTCTCATATGGGTGCTGATCATCCTTGCGATTTCTCTGACCGTTATGGTTTCAATGAATCATTGGGACAAACGTCTGGCTAAGATCGGACAGGGGCCCGGCAGGTGATATGATGGGATTACATATTGATATAACGAAAAAATTATCGGGTTTTCAGCTTCAGGCCGGCCTTTCCTGCGGCCATGAGATCATCGGCGTGCTGGGCGCCTCGGGTTCGGGGAAGAGCATGCTTCTCAACAGCGTCGCGGGACTTGTGAAACCGGACAGCGGCAGCATCGTGCTGGACGACGTCGTATTCTTCGATTCGTCTAAAAAGGTGAACCTGCCGCCCAGGGAGAGAAAGACAGGGTATCTGTTTCAGAATTACGCGATGTTTCCGCACTTGACGGTAGCGGAAAACATTGCCTTCGGCTTGGGAAATCTGCCGAAACCGGAGCGGATCAAAAAGGTAGCGGAGCTGATGGAACGGTTCCATCTGAAGAATATGGCAAAGAGATATCCCTCTCAGATTTCGGGGGGACAGCAGCAACGGGTGGCGCTGGCGAGGGCCCTGGCGGTGGAGCCGCGAATTTTGCTTCTGGACGAGGCGTTTTCCGCGTTGGATGAGCATCTAAAAACCCACATGCTGAAGGAAATGCAGGAGACTCTGAAAAAGTTTCAGGGGACGACGCTCTTTGTAACCCACAATATGGCGGAAGCCTATTATTTGTGCGACCGGATCGTCATTTTGAACAACGGCAGCGTAGAGACCTCAGGCCCTAAGGAAGAGGTTTTCCAGCGTCCCGTCTCTTTGGCGACGGCGACCATTACCGGCTGCAAGAATACCGCTTCCGCAGTTCGGAAAACGGAACATTTCGTAGAGGTTCCCGAATGGGGCGTCTCTTTGGCCACCGACGCTATCGCCGGAAGCGAAAAGGGATTTATAGGAATCAGGGAAAACAACATTAAGTTAGCAGACAACAGCGTGCAGGAAAACAGCTTTTCGGTATGGATCGCGGATGAGAGCGAGGCGCCGACGCGCATCACCCTCTATCTTAAAATCGGGTCCGCGCCGCAGCGCCTGAACGACTTTCACATAGAATGGGAAATCAGCAGAGAGGAAAGGGCGGCAATAGGCAGACTTCCGCAGCCCTTTACGGTCTATATGGATCCCCGTAACATATTCTTTATGTCGAGATAAAGAAGCGCAGGAGGATGATATTTTGAAAAGCGGAAGGAAACGGATCGTGTATCTTCTGATACTGTCCGTTTTTATTTTAGAATTGCTCACAGGCTGCCGGCACAGCCCGCTTTTGGAGCGGGTCATCTATGTCGAGCCGGTGAAGCAGAGCGAGCCTCAGCAGCAGGAGGAGAAAAAGCCCGAGCCTCCCAAGAAAACGCCGCCCATCGCGGAAACGGTCGTTCCTAAAGAGGTTCCCGTTGAAGTCCCTGAGGAAACTACCGGGCCCGGTTTGGACATGACAGGAGGGGACGATGCGCCTCAGACCGCGACGGATGACGCTATCACAGCAGTCGTGCCCCAGTCCATGTATATGGTCACGACTGTCACGGAAACCACCCGAAACCCGCATTGGAAAAGGAACATCGATTATACCAGCAGCCAATATACGGGAGACCGCGTAGACGGCATTTTTGAAGGTGTGGGGACTTACGTGTGGGACGACGGGGAGAAATATGAGGGCGACTGGAAAAACGGCATGTATAACGGCCAAGGAACCTATACCTGGGCCAACGGAGAAAAATATGAAGGGGAATGGAAGACGGAATCCTTCGAAGGCCAGGGAAAGTACAGCTGGCCCAGCGGCAGCTATTATGAAGGGGAATGGAAAGGCGGAGTAAAGGAGGGCCACGGAGTTTATTCCTGGGCAAACGGCGACCGGTACGAGGGCGACTGGAAGGCCGGCGTGAAGGACGGCCGGGGAACCTATACCTGGGCCGACGGAAGCGTATACGAAGGGGAATGGAAGTTCGGGATCAAAGACGGCCAGGGGACCTACAGGGGAGCCGACGGAACAGTATATCAGGGCTTATGGGCAAACGATAAGTTTGTCGGCCAGTGAAAGGAGAAAAACCCTATGAGCAACTATCTGGAGGAGAATATCAAGGAATTGGGCTATGAACCGCTGTCCCAGGAGAGGGCGGCTGAGGCGAGCGGGAAGATCAATTCCATCATCGATAATATTGAGACGGTGATTGCGGGAAAGCATGAGGCTGTTGCGCTGACGGTTCTCTGCCTGGTCGCCGGGGGCCACGTCCTCATTGAGGACATTCCCGGAGTGGGAAAGACCAGCCTGGTGTCTGCTCTGGCCAAATCCGTCAACTGCGACTTCAAACGGATTCAGTTCACCCCCGACGTAATGCCCTCCGACGTGTCCGGATTTTCGGTCTATAACCAGAAGAGCGGCGAGTTTGAATTCCGGCCCGGGGCGGCCATGAGCAATATCGTACTCGCCGACGAGATCAACCGGGCGTCGGCGAAAACCCAGTCGGCCATGCTGGAGATCATGGAAGAACAGCAGGTCACCGTGGATGCGAATACATATGAGGTGGAACAGCCCTTTATGGTGCTGGCCACACAGAATCCCATCGAGGCGCTGGGGACCTATCAGCTGCCCGAGGCGCAGATCGACCGCTTTATGATCAAGCTTTCCATCGGCTATCCGGCTCACGACGACGAGGTGAGGATCGTCATGACAGGCGAAAAAGCTAAGAAGGAGATCTCTCATGTGGCGGACAAGGGCGACGTTAC
>DLFX01000234.1 GCA_002482405.1 Firmicutes bacterium UBA7709
TCACCGATCCCGTCCGCATCTTCATCGATGATCCTGATCTCACCGCTCGGTACTGCCGGTCCCACCGAACCGGCTTTTTTATAGGTATTGCTGAAATCGGGGGTTCCGGAAACCAGCGGCCCGCATTCGGTCAGGCCGTAGCCCTGCACCATCTTGATGCCAAGCTCGTCAAATCCCCGAAGAACATTGGGATCGATTCCGGCGGCCCCGCAGACAAGCAGCCGCAGTTTTCCTCCAAATTTCTCGTGAATGCTCTTGAAAAGTTTTTTGCTGGCGTCTATGCCCATGCTTTTCAATGTCTGGTTCAGCTTGACCGCCCTTTCTAAGGCGCCCGCCTTCCCTGATTTTTTCGCCTGTTTCCATATCTTTTCATAGATCGATTCAAAGATGAGGGGCACTCCGATCAGCACGGTGGCTTTAGCCTCCGCAAGATTTCTGTTGATATATTTCAGCCCTTCAAAAAACGATACGGACGCTCCGCGGTACATAACCAGGCACATCCCCAGGGTAGATTCAAAAGTATGATGGATCGGCAGGATCGAAAGCGTCCTGTCATCCGGCGTGATATGCACGAACTTGCAGGTGTCCGTGATGACGGCTGTGATATTGCGATGGCTCAGCATAACGCCCTTTGCAACGTCCGTCGTACCCGATGTAAACAAAATGCTCCTCATTTCATCGGGATCGATTTTTGCGTCGATAAACTCCCTGTTGCCCGCCGCAACGAGCTTTTCTCCGGCGGCCACCAGCTCGTCCCAAATAAGGATCCGGTTCGTGTCTGGATTCCCTTCGGGTGAACGCAGCGGTTCCGAAAGATCCGTCCGGTCCCCGTAGACCTTCATCTTTATTTTAAATTCGATATCATAATCCTCAAAATATTTTTCAAAGCCCTGTGTGAAAAAGACGGCTCTGCAGCCTGCCTGCCTCAAAAGGTTATATATTTCATCTCTGCTGAGTTCCTTATCCAAGGGAACCGCAACGCCCGTTCCGTTCATAACGGCATAATAGGACGCGATCCACTCATAGCAATTTTCCCCTATGACGGCGATTTTGGCATCCCTGAGTCCCATATCCAGCAATTTCGTCCCAAGTGCGTCGACATCGTTCTTCACCTGTCCGTAGGTTATATGGAAATATTCGCCGCCCTTTTCCTTCTTGACCAGAAAAGCGGGCCTTTCCCCATAGGTTCGTGCACTGGCGTCCAGCATGTCCTTTATCGAATCGCTCTCTCTGACTTCATAATATTTCGCTTTCATCTTATTTTCCATTTCATGCTTCTCCTACAAGAACTGTTTTACCAGGTAACAAGGTATGGAATATCTTGTTATATGTTATGCGAAACAATAACACCGCTCGTATATCATACATTAATTGAGTCTATAAGTAAAGAATTAAGTGTTTCCACAGTTCTTCCGGTTATGCTATACTATATCTATATTGATAAAATAATAAACAGGAGGCAATATTGCTATGACTGCACATATTTATGCCGCACAAAAAGGCGAAATCGCAGAATCCATCCTTCTTCCGGGAGATCCGCTGAGAGCAAAATATATTGCGGAAAATTTTTTGGACAGCCCCAAATGCTATAATGAAATCAGAGGAATGCTGGGATATACCGGCACGTACAAGGGAGTTCCCGTATCTGTACAGGGCACCGGCATGGGAATGCCTTCCATGGGGATTTACAGCTGGGAGCTCATCAATGATTACGGCGTTCAGAATCTCGTCCGGATCGGTTCGGCCGGCTCCTTTTCCGAAAAGGTAAAGCTTCGGGATATCGTCTTTGGCGTTGCCGCGTCTACCGATTCAAATTACGCTCATACCTTCGGGATCAACGGGACTTATTCCCCATGCGCGGACTTCGACCTGCTGCTGAAGGCGAAAGCCTCCGCCGACAGGCTTGGAATTCCGGTCCATGCGGGAAATATCGTCTCCTGCGACGTCTTCTATGAACAGCAGGAAGACTGGTGGCAGAAATGGGCGCGGATGGGTGTCCTCGCCGTGGAAATGGAGGCCGCCGCGCTGTATATGAACGCCGCGTATCTGGGCGCTAAAGCTCTATGCATGATAACCATCAGCGATCATTTCATCACGTCGGAGCAGTCGACTTCCGAAGAGCGGGAAAAAACCTTCACGGATATGATGAAAATCGCCCTGGAGACGATCATTTAAGCAAGATGATCCTTTTTAAGATGGTCATTTAAGCATTGCATTTTAAAGCATTATGGAATATAATGAACTGGCTTGAAAATTTGCAGCAGTCTTTTAATATTTGGAGTTTTTATGAAATACCGATTTTATATGCGCTTGAACATCCCGGGCGGAAATTCGGTCAAGGTAGGCAATATACATGAAATACAGTGGGATACCCGTGATCTGATCAAGGCTTCCAGCGGCTGGATGATCATAAATCAAGAAAAAGCCGCCGACGCATCAGATCTCATCCCCAAACTTCACAAAGGAATCCTGGAATTAAAAAATTCATCTGAAGCTTACTTTAAATATGAATTGAATCACGGATTTGGAACGATAAAGAATACCCTGGCTTTTTATGAAGATCTGCTTCAGGATTGTAAACAGTACCCTTTCGCAGAGCTTTGCGGCATTGTGGCAAGCT
>DLFX01000220.1 GCA_002482405.1 Firmicutes bacterium UBA7709
GGAATGCCCTTGGCATGGCTGCCGGGATTGCAACCATGAAGGCATTCGATGAAAACATGGTGAACAGGGTCAACAACCTTGGATTCAGATTTAAGGGCAGCCTGGAAAACGTGTTTAAAAAATTGGGCCTTGACATTCAAGTCAGCGGCACCGGATCGCTGTATAATATCATCTTTTCCAATAAAGCAATCCGCAGCTACAGGGATGTCGCTTCGTCCTATGAGAGGCTGAATCAGATATTGTATCTGAGCCTTATTACGAAAGGTATCTTTGACGCGCCCCGGGGGATGTTTTGCATGTCCACGGCGATGACCGAGGCAGATATTGATTTTGCAGTTGATAAAATTGAGGCGTCTCTTACCGAAATGCGCCCCGTCATAGCTGAGGCGGCGCCGGAGCTGGTTCTGTAAAACGGACGATATCCGGTATTCCTGATGTTATATTATTTTTTATATTTTATTCAAGGAGGTAGCTCATGTTAAAAGCAGAGAACGATGTTTATCAAATCAAAGCGGAGCTGGAGGAAAAAGGCTCTAAGCTGAAAAGAGATCTAAAGGGACGGCATTTGTTCATGATCTCTATCGGCGGTGTAATTGGAACCGGACTATTTGTAGGCTCGGGCTATTCAATCGCACAGGCCGGCCCGCTGGGAGCGGTTCTGGTTTATGCGCTGACAGGCGTTATAATGTTCATCACAATGCGTTGTCTCGGCGAGATGGCTGTTTTTATGCCTATTGCAGGTTCATTTCAGACTTATGCGACAAAGTTTATTTCTCCGGGTGCAGGATTTAGTGTGGGATGGTTTTATTGGCTGAATTATGCCATCACAATTCCCTTTGAGCTGGTTATTTCCGGGCAGATGATGTCGAAGTGGGTGAGCCCCGAAGTAGTGCCGGTCTGGGGCTGGGCAACAATTTTCGCCCTCGTCTTTGTCGTCATGAATATCTTTGCGGTAAAGTATTTCGGTGAAGCCGAATTTTGGTTCTGCAGCATCAAGGTCTTCGCAATCATTCTATTTATCATTATTGGAATCTGCCAACTGCTGGGCATCTTAGGAACCGGAACCGGAGCTGTGGGTCTTGGAAACTTCGTTGTCAACGGGTCATTGTTCCCGACCTCCTTTGGGATGGTAATGACTGCATTTATCACAGTGGCATTCTCCTATAACGGAACGGAAATTATCGGTCTTACCGCAGGTGAGAGCACCGAACCGGAGCGCATGCTGAAAAGATCGATCAATAATACGGCGTACAGGACATTGATTTTCTATGTAGGCTCTATCCTGATTCTGGTCTTAACCCTTCCGTGGAAAAGCTTTGTCGGTGTTGAATTTGTGGAAAGCCCGTTTGTACTCAGCCTGGAAAACGCAGGGCTCAGCTTTGCGTCGGACATTATGAATTTTGTCGTTGTCACCGCCGCGCTGTCCTGCGGAAATTCGCTGCTCTATTCATGCATGAGATTGTTGTTCGGAATGGCCGGTGAAGGACAGGCGCCAAAAGCTTTAGGCAATGTAACGAAAAACGGTGTCCCGAGAAATGCTTTAATATTCACCATGGTTATCGTCTGCTTATATCAGCTGACCGCTGTGTACCAGCCTGCCGTCATTGCTCTGATGCTTGTTGCAATATCCAGCTTGGCCGGAATGATCAACTGGGCACTGATCTGTCTGTCGCAGATTATGTTCAGAAAGAAATATGTTGCCTCCGGCGGAAAGATTGAAGACTTAAAATTCAAGATGTTCGGATTTCCATACGTTTCCTACATCGGTTTCTTTGCAAATGCATTGATGATCCTTTCCTTTGTATTTTTACCGGGGAATTTATCTATGCTGTTCGCATTTGTGCCCCTGTTTGCAATCTGCTGGATAGGCTATGATTTTTATCACAAGAAAAAAATGAAGTAAAAAAAGGTAAATAAAAAACTCCTTGGCGCCTGGCATGTGTATCTTCTCCAAAATACACATGCTACGGCGCTTTTTTATGGGCTTATAGCCCCTGAGTAAACCATCATTCTAGACGGTTATGAATGCGCTAAGTTTCCAATAAAATAAAAAAAGTAAAAATATGTAATTAAAGGTTGACAAATGGAAAAAACTAGAATATGATTAAAATTACAAAATATGGTAAATATTTAAAGATTTCAGGAAAGGAGCGGACACTTGAGAAAATTAAGATCAATTCTAGGTATTTTGTTGATTTTATTATCCATTGTCGGATTGTTTCTCTGGGAATGGAAGGGTAGGGAAGCGATCATGACCGATGAGGTTTTGGTGGCAAAGGAAGAAATCCGAAAAGGCGCTATTGTGGACAGCGGCATGTTTATCACGAAAGGGGTACCCAGGGAGAATCTGCTTCCGGGGGCACTCACTCCCGGGGCTGTTCGGTTCATACAGGGTAAGGCGGCCTCACAGTTCATCGCCGAAAACGGCCAGGTAGTCGCAGATTACTTTCAGGCTGACGAATTTTCCCTGGACCAGGATGAATCTGTCTTTGTGATCGACCCGGAATGGATCGGAATGAGGAGCAGCGCCCTGAGAAGGGGCGATGTCGTCGATATTTACGGAAGCGGCGGACTGGGGCTTCTGGGAACCTTCCGCATCGCCTATGTGAAGGACGACGCCGACAGAGAGGTGAGAACCGTGACGGCGGACACAGGGATGAGCGTTGAAGCTGGTAAGCCGGGTGACAGAGGTATTTTGGAAAGGCCGGATGGCTCTGCCGTCATCGACCATATTGAGATCATATCGACGTTTCAGGAGTACGAGAGTCTGGTGAACAGCATCGGCGGGGACGGTGAAACCACTCCTGCAGCGCTGGTCATCGTTCAGAGGGGGGATCGAATTGATTCATAATCTGTTTTCTTTTCACGGGGCGGACCATAAAGTCGGAACGACGATGATCGCTCAATCCGTTGCGGAGACCGTTTCAGCAGGTCAGCCGAACCTCAGGATATTGCTCATCGCGATGAACGGAAGAGAGAGCGCCGAGTATGTCCGGGAAACGCCGGCAAGCATCGATTCCATCAAGTTCCACGCCGACAACAGGATGATCAGCGGGGAAGAATTTTTAAAGACCTGTACTCACAAAGGGAACTTTTACATGATGGCAGGCGTTGTCAATGAGACGGAGGCCCGCTATTATCATCCGGATATGGCAAGGTATCTGTTGGAAGAGATCGCGCCCGAGTTTGACCTGATCCTGGCGGACAGCGGAAACGAACTGGATAACGGGCTGGCAGTGGGTGCGCTGTCCGTGTCCGGAGAGGTTCTTCTCGTCACGGTACAGCAGGAGTCCGCGCTCCGAAGGTATGAAAAGAACAGGAAGCTGTGGGATGCCCTGGGATTGGGAATATCAACCTTTCTGATAAACAAATTCGATGAACAGGATCCCTATGGACTTTCCTATATAGCGGACCGGCTGGAGGTGGGGAAAGAGAAGCTTTTGAAAATCGCTTCGGCTGGATATTGCCGGCAGGCGGAAAGCGATTACAGGACACTTTTGGAATATAAGAACGATGCTTATCACCTTGATATCATGGCGGCGGCAAATTATATCCTGAGTAAAAACGGGTTCCCTGAGATACAGAAACAAAGGAAGAGCAGATGGAAAAGTTTTATTTAGACGACTATTTAAAATCCAGAAACAGGGAATCGGATCAGCTGAGGCTTGATTTTCAGAAGCTCTGCCGCCGCGTCAACGCGGAGTTTCTCCGGGAATGGGAGGACGGAAGGGAAAATCTCGATTCGGCCTTGCGGATACAGAAAAGAGCCATCATCGGATATGAAAACGAGGTTTCCTATTTTAAGAGCAGGATCCGTCAGCTCATCAAGAAATACGGCGCGGAGCCCTCGGAATATCCGGGTTGGTATGAAAGTCTGGCGGACGGGATCTATCAGGAAAACTGGGGGCTTGCCGGAATCTCGGAATGGTTTTCGGAAGGGTATGGGGAAAGCAGCTCGGCAAAGATAATCGGAGACCGGATCTATTTTCTGGAAGAAGGGCGGATGCAACTCAAACCACAGACCATTTCAAAGGACAGGAGAGAGCAGATGATCCGGGCATTTCTGCTCCTCACGCCGGAGGAGCGGCTGGATAAGGAGTTTCATGAGGTGTATATGCTGGACGGCACCAGGGTGACGATATTCGGCGGCGGCATGACAAAGCGGGGGCAGGACGTCATCATCTTCCGGCGGTATATCATCCCCAGCTACACCTTTGAAGAGCAGGCGGCAAGGGGCACCATTCCGGCGGAGGCCATTCCGCTGTTCAAATCGATGATCCGTCTGGGGTACAACGTTGCTTTTACGGGCAGTGTCAGAACCGCCAAGACGACCTTCCTTTCAACTTGGCAGAGCTATGAGGACCCAAGCCTGGAGGGGGTTATGGTAGAGACGGACCCGGAGATCCCGATCCACGCTTTGATGCCGGATGCTCCCATATTGCAGTTGATAGCGGATAACGAGAAGCTGAAGCACATTTCGAAAAATCTTCTGAGAAGCGATGCGGATTACTTTATCCTGGCGGAAGCCCGGGACGGTGTGGCGCTGGACACGGCAGTCAAGATCGCAAGCAAGGGAACCAGAAGAATGAAAATAACCTTTCACACCCGGGATCCCCTTGATTTTCCCTATGATGTGGCTTTTGAGATCGTAAAAAGCCTGGGCGGGGATCTTGACAGCACGGCAAGAAAGGTCGCGGCGAGCTTTGACTATATCTTTCATTTTATTCAGCTTTCCAACAAGAGCCAGAAACGGCTGAAAAGCATTTATGAATTGGGAGTCGACAGAAATACAAAGGAGATTTCCATGAAGGAGCTTTGCAGATACGATCATAAAAACGATTGCTGGAGATGGGAATATGCCATCAGCGAGGATAAGCTGGCCGCCGGTGAAGAAGAGGACGCGGCCGCGCTGGAGGTATTTTTAGAGGAGCTGGCGGTCCTGTCAGGTGGGAGGGTTGAAAATGCAAACTGATATCCAGAGGTGGAATCTTATCTTTATCCTGATTGCGGCGGGAATCTATCTGGTTTTCCTGTGCGGATTTTGGCTGATCTGTTCGGAAGGGGTAAAAGGCTGCCTGGCCAAGCTTCGGATGAAAAACCGGCTGAAAGCGAGGCGAAGAGCTCTCAAGCCGGAAACAGCCCTGGAAAAACATCTCCGCAACGTGCTGTCCATTTCCATGAAAAGGACGGTAGCTCCGAAAGCTTTCATCTGCTATACAGAAGCGGTCTTTTTGCTGGTTCTGATCGCAGGGATGCAGACTATCAGCGCGGTTTCCGCTTTTCTCATGGCCGCGC
>DLFX01000219.1 GCA_002482405.1 Firmicutes bacterium UBA7709
TCATGATTTCTCTGCCCTGTCTGTAAATTTCCACAGGAAGCGCCGCTCCGCCCGAGACGGCTAGACGGAGTTTCGGGAACTCAATGTTCTTTTTGCCGGCCTCCAGCAATACCACGTACATGGCAGGGACGCCCATAAAGATCGTGACTTCATCCCTGATCAGGGTCTCGATGACTTCTTTCGGCTGAAAGGATTCCACGATAGATATTGTGGCGCCGGACCATAGAGGCAGCAAAACGCATGCTGTAAACGCAAATACATGAAACATCGGCAGCACGCACATGTAAATGTCGTCCGGCTTCGCATGAAGCGCGATATAACACTGCTCGGAATTGGCCACTAGGTTTTTCTGAGTGAGCATGGCCGCTTTCTGCCTGCCGGTGGTGCCGGAGGTATATAAGAATGTGGAAATTGCGTTTTCGTCTGTAAAGTCCTCAAAATCCGCGGTTGAAATCTTTGCAAGCCCCTCGTCGAACGCTTCGTCCAGCACGATGAGGGAAATCCCCAGCGCGCCTTCCGCCGCCTCTTTTGTAAGCTTTACCTTTTGTAAAATTGCGGGCTGCGTGATCATAAATTTTGCTTCGGAATCCTTGACTATGTACATGATTTCTTCCATGGTCAGCATCAGGTTGATGGGAACGATGACCCCGCCGTTTCTCACGACGCCGAAATAGGAATATAAGAATTCCGGTGAATTGAGGCAGCTTAGCACCACCTTGTCTCCGGGCTTCAGGCCGGCCTTTTTCAGATAGCTTGCATAGGCTGTAACCGCCTGGTCCAGCTGTTCGTAGGTTATGCTGCGCCCCTTATGCTTCAATGCAGTCTTTTCTGCTTTAAAATGAGTTTTATAAATATCTCCAACCATACCCGTCTCCTTTATAATAATTATTTATTTTATTATAATGATCAGAAGTTTAGTTTGCAATGCAAATTATTTGTTTTTCAAAGTTCTTTTTGGGGTTTTTCGGACGTTGTTTTTCGGTGCCCGGATGGGAGTAAAATGTCAGCGGTATTTCGCGAGATAACTGCGAAAGTCCCAGTTTTTAAGGAATTTGCTGCAGCTTTCGTAACCGGACCGGTAAAGCCGGAAGGCATCCAGCGGCGGGAGGTTGAAATCCGTGGCCCTGATCCCCAAGGTAGGAATCGAAATCGTCCTGACGCTGTCTTTATCCCTCATAAAAACGGACTGGTCGTCATCAGTCATGGCTTCAAAGATATCAAAGATGTAGGAAAGCAGATCTTTCTTTCCAATGGAGCAGCTGCTTGCTGAAGAATCGACGAGCCGGAACCCGAAGGTGGGCCACCTCGGAATTCCCTCCGAATCGAAGATCCAGACGGGGAAGTTGCTTAAAATACCGCCGTCGACGATATAGCTTTCGCATTTTTTATACTTGAGGATCACCGGCTTATAAAACAAGGGGATGGCGGTGCTCATCCTCACCGCCCGGGCAATTTCAAAATCCATCGNNATCGGGAAGGATCACGATTTTTCTTTGCGTAATGTCGGATGCGATGATCTTCAGCCTGCTTTTACCTTCAAGAATCACGTCCCGAAACTTTGTTTTTCCCTTTGCCGCAAGGAGCTCCCCCATCCACTCCTCTATCTGATCCCCACGGTAAAGCCCCTTTTCCGCCAGCAGACTCATAGGGATCCCAAGCAGAGGCACCGACTGGAGAGCGGTTTTATCCAGCAGCCGGCTGAAGTTCTTATCCTCCAGCATGCTCAGCTCTTTGCCNNACCGCAAGAAGCGCAGCCATGACCGCTCCGGCCGAGGTCCCCGCAAGCCTGTGGAACTCATAGCCCCTATCCTCCAGACAGCTGACGGCGCCGACAAAGCTGATTCCTCTGACGCCTCCGCCCTCAAAAATCGCATCAGCTTTCATAACGTCTCTCCCTTCCAAATCCTTTTGTTATAGGATATGGAAGTTGAAGCGGATGGTTACTGGCAATCGTTTACGCTGTGAACATCCAGGAATTTTACAAAGTCTTCCATTGGACGGGTGCGCTCAAACTTCAGAGAGATCCCGTATCGCTGACAGAAATCGGAAATCAGTGAATCGAGGATGGCCCATTGCACTGTCAAAAATTCTTTTCCCTCTCTTTGAAGCTCGGCAATCACTCCATAGGTATGCTCTACCCTTAAATAGCCTGCAATGATAAGGTAATCAAAGGAATGCTCCTGTGCGATTTCCAACACCTGCTGTCGGCTCTCGGCAATGCCTAAGACATCAATGCTCCCCACGTCCCGGAGATATTTCGCCAACGCCATAGCCTGGCTCTGCAACCGGTCTGAAATGATCAGCACACGAATCTGATATGACTTACTCTTTTCTCTCATTATCCCTCCGGCCTAGAAGGTCCGCGTAATGAAAAAACGGGATAATACCCGAATATTATACATACACTTTTAGAATCTATTATAATACTCTTTTAGTTGATTTTCAAGTCCCAAAGTAATCTGTAAGATTACTGTAAAGGAGGCTGAAAGAATATGGTTATGGATCNNAGGGCAGCCCGCATGGAAAATAAAATAACTCAGGAGCAATTGGCCGAAATGGTTGGAATTGCACCCTCTCATGTAAAGCAGATCGAATCGGGAAACCGAAGCCCTTCTGTGGAAGTTCTATATAAATTGGCTTTGGAATTGAACTTTTCCGTCGACGATATCTTCTTTCCCGGCAGGAAAAGCGACCAGGAACTTCTGTATAAAATCGAACGAAGTCTGCAGCAATGCAGCGTCCACGACCTGCGTGTGGTCTATTCCACCATCACAGCCCTGAAGGATAACCCGGACGATTGAATCTTACCGCTCCAACATGAGCGGTTTTTCTTTTGCANNCGCAATTGACCGGAAGCTTTAAAGAATTCTAAGAGTGTCTGGCAAATTTTTCCGAATGTCTGAAAATCAGCTTATGGTGGTATAATAATCTACGGAATCAATTATGCTTTTTTGCAATGGAAATCTTTAAAGCACAGATAAATATTCAACAAGGGGACCGGAATCGGAAAGGCTATGAATTTACTGGGTCATATCAATTTTATATCGGTTATTATCATCTGCATATTCCTGATGCCTGTGATTGCAGGCGTTTTGGCTCCTCTGACGAGGGGCGGTATCCGGCATTCGTTTCTTTTTATTATCAACTGCCTGAACTTTATTGTGAGCGCCGTTTCGGCGGCCATGCTTGTTAAGGTGCTTTTTGCCGATGAGGGAAACGGCTTTCAGAACTTCGTGAACAGAGCGATTCCCGCTGTCGGGGAATTGATTTATCAGTATCGCCATGACATCGTAGCCTATCTGATCGCCATGTTCGTTTTTACAGCCGTTATCTTTTTCCTCCTGGGACTTGCGGCGCTTTCATTCTGCCGGCATGCGGCCTTTCCCCTGGCGGACAGGCTTTCCGCCAGACTGGATTCGGTGCGCCCCAATGTGAAACGGACCTTCAGCGGATTGTGGCAGCTTCCGAAAGCCCTTTGCACGGTTTTAGTCTTTTCCCTGCTGCTGAACTTTTATGCGAATTTCATCAATAATCCCTCCGCGAGAGACTATATCAACACATCCAAGGCGTATCAGGCGATCCATAAAACCATGCTGGCGCCGATCTTGGGCGCCGATCTTGTCAAGGAAGCGCCGGTAATCATCGGCGATGCGTTTCGGAGAGCTGCCGAGGATTTCACCCCCGCCAACGCGGACAGCTCCGCGGCCCCAAACTATTGGAATCTGCCGGCAATCAAGTATTTTAACGGGGTAACGGTGGACGAAGCGATCCAGTCGAATACGGAAATCGACAACGCCGCAAAGCTGATCGTGGGAAACGAGAAGGATGACGTGAAAAAAGCATACCTTCTCTATAAATGGGTCAGCAGCAATATCAAATACGACAATGCAAAGGCGGCTATCATCATGGACAAACCCTCCCATGTCGATTCCGGATCCATCATCACTTTTAAGGACAAGATGGGCGTGTGCTTCGACTATTCCTGTCTCTATGTTTCCATGTGCCGCGCGGCGGATCTGAAGGTCAGGCTGATTTCAGGCCTGGGCTACAACGGCGAGGAATGGGGTGAACATGTATGGAATCAGGTCTATGATCCCAAGGAGGAAAGATGGCTCAACGTGGATACGACATTCGGCGCTTCAGGGTACGATTATTTCGATAACCCGGGGTTCTCCTCAAACCACCGGTACGAAGTCGTACAGTCGGAGTGGTAAATATTGTAACCCTCTGCTTTCACAGCCTAAGATTTAGCCTCTTTTTTTCTTTTTCACAGCCCGATATATGGATCTGATTGAGAAGTTGTTATCCTCCGGCAGCTTATTGTAAAGAGACTCATATTTGCGCAATAAATTGTTTCTGATATAATCGCTGAATTCATAATCAAAAGGATTATAAAACCTGGTCTGCCTGTTTTCCAATGTCGTATAAGCGGTGCAGGGCGACAGCATATAGATCTTTGTCTTTTCTCCAAAGACAGGTAGTCTTTTCACGTCGACTTTTCTGATTTTTACACTGACGCCTCCGAAGATTCTGTTAGGTTCGAATATGATGGGGAAATTATACTATGATTTCAAGTGGTCATGCCTAAAATTGTAGAAACAATGCTAAATTTGCTGAAAATAATAGAAGCTCCTATTGAAAATTAATAGAAGCTCAATATCACCTAAGAAAGACAAAGGAGCGTGAACTGCCACCATGTCTGATTGACAGGGTGCGGCTCGCGCTCCTTCTGTTTGTTGATTCGTGTTAACTCAATGATACTGCGTTAAGTAAACGGCCTGATATTTTATTTCCCTGTGCTCTCGATGAACCGCTCCAGGATAGTCGCGACTTCCGCTCTCGTCGCGTTTCCGGACGGGTTGAGATTGCCGCCGGTGTCGCCGGAGAGGAGTCCGCTTCCAACCGCCCATNNCCCAGGTCACCGCGTCGGATGCCCAGGGAGATACCTTTGCTTTATCCGGGAACTTGTCCAGGCTGACTGCCGCCGGTGTCGCCGGGGCCGCATAGCGGTAAAGGATCGCGGCAAGCTGCTCGCGGCTGATATTGTTTTCCGGCAGGAATCCGGTATTCGTACCTTCCACGATCTTCTTTTCCGCAGCCCAGGAAACCGCAGGCGCGTAGTATTTATCCGCCTGAACATCATCGAAGGTCTGAGCCGCGCCCTGAGGTGAGCCCGCATAGCGGTACAGTACGGTAACCAGCATGCCGCGGGTCATGGCGGCGTTCGGTGAGAATTTGTCTGCAGACGTGCCGGAGAAAAGCCCTTTTTCCGTTACAAAGCCAATGGACTTAGCCGCCCAGTGGTTGACCGCGTCGGAGAAGGGTATGGCTTCGACCGCTCCCGCTTGTACCAGAATACGGCCTTGTCCGTAAGGATTGGAATACTCCTTGCCGACGATACCTCCCAAGTTGTCCTGAATATAGCTGATGAGAACCTGATTGTCCAAAAGAACCGGCTGCACAACGACTTCATTGTCACGGAACATGTTGATTCCGTCGCCGCCGTCCAGCAGCATGTAGTTATGAGAGGCCAGCGTATAGGTTTTCGCCGGGTCGATGGCTTCGCCTCCGACTTTGACGTCTTTAACGCGGCGGGCGCCTGCAACCTCTACGAAATTTTTCTTGTCATCTACTACGACCGTAGACGCCACCGAGGTATCGATGGTATAGATCAGGCCGGAAGCCTGCAGGAATCCGCCGTTCTCATCCGGGGCTACCCGCGAGGCCATTTCCAGCGCGTCCAGAATCTCCTGGCCCGTCGCCTTTACGACGCAGCCAACGTTGTTAAAGGGATGCACCGCGATGACTTCGCCAAAGGTGATATCCCCCGCATCGATGTTCGCCCGGATACCTCCGCCGTTGACAAAGGCAATGTCGGCGGGACCGCTCTCCGCGCCGGTCTTGCCGTTGCCCAGAACATACCGGTATGCGTCGGCGCACAGATCTCCCAGGTTGGTTTCACTGTGGCGCACCATGCGCTTTTCCGTCGCCGGGTCATTGACCGTCAGCGCTACCTCTGTTTTCCCGACCTTTGCTGCCAGGTCTTCCGCAAAGTCCTTTTCAATGTTGGCGATAAATCCGGCGGTCGCCGCATCCTGCCCCGCATAGTCTGTGATCAGATCGGTAGAGATACTTCCATCGTCGGCGTCTATCACCATGCGGCCGATGGCGGCCAGCTTGGTTCCGGTCTGAGTGAGGATGACGTCTTCCCCGGCTTTATCCTTCACGATATCGCCTTTCACCGTGCTGTGGGAATGTCCGTCGATGAGCGCGTCGATTCCGGTGGTATTTTTGATGACGTCGGTAGAGCGCCACGGGCTGGACTGTTCGTCGATTCCCAAATGCCCAAGAGCGATAATGTACTCCGCGCCTTCCTTTTCAGCCGCGTTTACCGCGTTCTGAACGGCATCGTACAGCTCTTTTCCGTTGCCCCCTTCTTTGAAGCCATAGATGAATTTACCGGTGCTGTCCTGGAAATAAGCAGGCGTCGACTTCGTAAAGGATTCGGGCGTCGTGATGCCCACAAAGGCGACCTTTGTCGCATCGGCTCCCGTGCCGTATGTGACGATCGTATAAGGATCGTAAACTAGCTTATTGCTCCTTAAATCGGTAAAGTTGCTGGAGATCACCTTGGCATTAAGGTTTTTCATCAGCTCCTGCATGCGGTCCATTCCGTAGTCAAATTCATGGTTTCCGGGGATCGCGATATCATAGCCGACCTGGTTCATGATGTCCACCAGGTACTGCCCCTGCGAAAGGGTGCCGATGGCGTCTCCCTGCACCGCGTCGCCGGCGTCGACCAGAGTAACGTCGGCCTCGCCGACCAGTTTCTCCATCTCCGCCTTATATGCCGCAACGCCGGCATAGCCAATGTTGGTGACAGTTCCGTCATCTCCCTTGACCTGGTCCACTCCGCAGTGAACGTCGTTTGTATAGAGGATGACGATGTCGCCCGGGCCCGGCCCGTTTTCGGCAGCAATGGCGGGAACAGCTCCCGGCAGCATGCNNTCAGGGCCAGCGATAAAGAGATTATAAATTTCCCAACTCTTTTCATAGAATACACCTCCTGAAACGGAAAAAATTAACTATCAGCCTGATTATACCACTCGTATCATGGACATGACACCGGGTTATGGTAAATTTCATGCTAAACTTGTTGAAATTAACTTTTCTTTATCAGAAGGTGCATATATTTTGAGGAGGGATATGATCAGAAAACATGTATGACCGTTTCACTTCAGCTGCTGATCGTTCTGAAAAAATCCGTTCCAGGGATCATCACGGCCGATTCTCTCCAACGCGTCCGCCATATCGACGCCGTCGGGAGCCACCGTGTCAAGCTCTTCCCAGGTGATGGGCATGGAAACCCGGGCCCCGTTCCTCGCCCTTATGGAATAGGGCGCGATGCTCGTGGCTCCTCTTCCGTTTCGAATCCAGTCGATGAAAATTCTGTTTTTCCGGTTCGCCTTTCTGACGTTGCTGGTGTAGCGGTCGGGCCACCGCTGTTCCATCACTTCGGCGATCCGCCTGGCAAAATCGTGAAACGCTTCCCAATCCGCAGAAGGCGTAAAGGGTACAACCACGTGATATCCCTTTCCTCCGCTGGTTTTGAGATAGGATTTCAGGGAAAGCTGTTCAAGAATGCTCTTTACGTCTCTCACGCCCTGGCGTACCGTTTCCAGACTCATTCCCTCGTCCGGATCCAGGTCGAATACCATCATATCGGGCTTTTCCAGATTTTCCGCACGGCTTCCCCACAGGTGGAATTCCAGAGTGCCCATCTGTGCTTCGTATATCAGCCCGGAAACGTCTTGGATATAGAAATACTCTTCCGTCTCTCCGCTGGTCTTCACGACGGGTATCGTAATGATCGCCTTGTTGTCCGGCCCGGGGTGCTTTTTGAAAAAGCACGACTGGGAAATTCCCTTCGGGCAGCGGACGATGCTGAGGATCCGGCCTGCCACATAGGGCATCATGCGCTCCGAAACCTTCTCATAGTATCGGACCACGTCCGCCTTCGTGACCGCAGGCTCTTCAAATATCACTTTGTCCGGGTTTGTGATCTTTATCCCCGCTATGGTCAGTCCATTTCCCGTCGATTCCACTGTACTCTCCATCTCCCTGCCTGACGGCGTCCCGCCGGTTGAGAGTTCCTCTTCAAATAACGGCGCCGCTACAGGCTCTTCCTGCAATTTCTCTTCCTGTGACTGCACTTCCTCTGCCGTCATTTCGCTCCTGATGCTCCTGGGCTCCTTATCCGTCCGGAGGCCTTTGAAGCTTGCCTGGCGGACCAGATGATCCTCGGTCCATTCCGCGAACTTGATTTCCGCAACAAGCACGGGCTCCAGCCAGGTAATTGTCTCGTTTTTCCTTGCCCCAGGAGCCGACATGAAAGGAGACGTCTCCCGCCTGATGACGCGGAATCTCTCTTCCAGATCTTTCATGGTCTGTTGGGTAAAGCCTGTTCCGGCCCGCCCGGTATAGACCAGCGCCTCTCCTTCATAAACGCCCAGGAGAAGCGAGCTTACCCCGCTGGTTTTTTTCTCCGTAAGAATATATCCTCCGATGACGAATTCCTGCCTTTTATCGCACTTGACCTTGATCCAGTCCCCGTTTCTCGTTCCGCTGTAGACAGAATCGGCCCTTTTGCCCACAATCCCTTCCATGCTTGACTGACAGGCCGTCTGAAAGCACATCTTTCCATTTCCCTCCACATGCCGGCTGTAGTGGAGGTTGCCCGGAGCGTTCTTCATCAGCGCCTCCAGGGCCGCTTTCCTCTCTGTCAGGGGCTGTCCTCTCAAGTCCTTACCATCCAGCGCCAGGAGGTCGAAGACGATATAAGTGAGCTTTCGGCCCTGGGGATTTTTCATATAATTCTGCAGAGCCTGGAAATCGGTTCTCCCCTCTGCGTCCGCGATCACCATCTCCCCGTCCAGGACCATCGCTCTTCCGGCGGCCCAATCCATGAGGGAATATGCGACATCCTGAAACCGCGCCGTATAGTCGCTGCCGTTTCTGGTCATGAGCCGGACTTCGCCGCCTTCCAGATACGCAAGGATCCTGTAACCGTCGTATTTCATCTCGTACAGCCAGTCTCCGCTTTCAGGAACCGTCCCGGAAAGTCTGGCAAGCTGCACATCGGTCTCATGGAAGGGGTTCCGCGTGATTTTGTCTTCGTCCTGGCCTGCCTCGATCTCCGCCATGGTGCGCCCGGTCCGGATGCTGGTGGAATACTCCGGGGATCCCTCGGCCNNCTTTCTTTGATCAGAAGCCAGTTGTTCTCTCCCCTGCCCTTCATCTTGATCAGGGCCCATTTCCCTCTGAGCCTTCTCCCCTTCAGGATAAACTTCAGGGAACCCTTGGCGAGTCCTTCCGCCGCATCGAATTCCGCCTGGGGCTCCCAATAACCTTCGTCCCAGAGCATCACAACTCCCCCGCCGTATTCTCCTTTGGGAATGGTGCCCTCAAAGTTCCTGTATTCCAGAGGGTGATCCTCTACCCGCATGGCGAGCCGCCTGTCGCGGGTATTGTAGGAAGGTCCCTTGGGCACGGCCCAGCTCAAAAGAACGCCGCCCCATTCGAGCCGGAAGTCATAGTGGTCGTTGCGGGCTATGTGATGCTGAACGACAAATCTGGGCCGTCCTTCCGGCTCAGGTACGCCGCCCTCCGGTTCCACCGTTATTCCGAAATTTCTTTTTTTGTTGTATTCTTCTAAATGAATCATCATCTGATTATTATCCCAGACCGCCGTGAAAGTTATTCATAGATCACCTTTCCGTCGAATATTGTGAGGATGACCGACGCTTCGGCCATATCTTCAACAGACGATTTGAAGATATTCCTGTCAAAGACTGCAATGTCCGCCAGCTTTCCCTGGGCCAGGGTTCCGAGCCGCTCTTCCTNNCCTTTAAAACCTGCGCTGTCGTGAAAGCCTGTCCCATCTGGAATCCGCCTTCGGGCTTGCCGTCGGGGAAACGCCTTCCCACGGCAAACCTGATCGATGCGGGAACGTCGGGAACGTCAAGGGGGAGGTCGGTGCCGGTGCAATAGTTGACCCCTGCTTCCGCCTGGTCTTTGTAACGCCAGATATTCTTTAACCGTTCTTCGCCGATGTATTCCGTGTAAAAGCCCTCATATTCCGGATAACAGTTCATCATCTGCAGATAATTGATTGCCGTAATTCCGAGGCGGGCCATCCGCTCGATGTCCTCTCTATGGGTCATTTCAAGATCGATAATGGCATGCCTTCTGCCTGCGGTTTGATTGACCTTCGCCGCTTGCTCGATCATATCGACGGTGCGCCTTACCGCACGGTCTCCCTCGGCGTGGAGCGCGCAGCGGATTCCGAGCCGGTCAGCTTTAATAAGGGTCTTTTCTATTTCTTCATAGTCCGGTTCCTCGGGGGTGCAGCCGTTGGCATAGGGTTCCAGCAGATCCCCCTCGCCTCCGCAGATCTCACCGTCCACCATGATGTTGAAGCCCATGAATTTTACATATTCCCCGGTGAACTCCTTTCCGCATCTTTCGGCATATTCAAAATCGGGCTCCTTTGCCACAGGCTGGGAAACCAGATTTACCCTGTGCAAGAGCTTCTTCCCGTCCTCAAGCTTCTTCAGTGACCTTGTAAATCCGCTGTAATCGTCAAAACCGATCTCCTTGATGGATGTGACGCCCTTCGCGGCAAGGGTCTTTTGAAACTCCTCATACTCCGCTTCAATGAACGCTTCGTCGGAAAGGTACCTCTGAAAGAGCTG
>DLFX01000104.1 GCA_002482405.1 Firmicutes bacterium UBA7709
TCAACTTATCCTGTTAAGTCCACGTAATTTGAACGTCATCTCCAAAATTTAGTGGTGTCGAACTATCACTCTGCATATTAAACATAAACCGTAAAAGATTAAGTGTAAAATATAATTTTCGACTATTGCGGGTGAGTCATCTCCAGCCTGGGTTGAGTAAGCTCTGGGGAAAAATATGACACCAGCTTCTCATACTGATCCTGCGCCGACAGACAAGTATCTGTGAGATATCCTTTTTCCTGCTTATATTCTTTTAAGCCGCGATAATAAAACAGCTTATGCTCCTCTCCAATGATGAAAGGCATAATGTCGTTCTTTAAACACTCTTTAAACATGATGATGCGTCCAACTCTACCGTTCCCATCCTGAAATGGATGAACGCTTTCAAAGCTGTGGTGAAATTCTATAATATCCTGAATTGTGATTTCCTTTTTCTTGCTGTAATCGGCAATTAGTTCCTGCATCACGTTGCCTACCTTTGCAGGAGCGGTTGTTTTCATGTCACCTACAATATTTGCTCTTGCCTTATATTCGCCAACACGGAACCAATCCTTACGCTCATCAGAAGTATTCCGTTTCAGAAGCCTGTGAAATTCCTTGATCATTTCTTCCGTCAGTTTCTCATCGGCATGAGTAAGCATATNNCGAAATGATTGACGGCTTCAATAATATCATCTACGTTAGCCGCCTCATCTGGTTCGATGTTCACTGTGTTGGTTTCATAGATATATCGGGTTTGATCCTCCGAAAGACGGCTACCTTCAATGCGATTCGAGTTGTATGCAATCTTGACCTGGGTCTGATGATACAGCCCGCCCTTGAGTTTCATTTCTTTTTCTTCCTGTAGCAGTTCTAATAAACGTTGTTTCAAAGGCCTTCCTCCTTCCGCAGTTTAATTTTATTATACCACATTTTTACTTTTCTTTCACCCTCTTTTGTATTTAAAAACTCTTGCTTCGTTTCCGATTTGTCGGCAGATTGTTTCAGAGGAATTGGAGATGCTATAAAAGCCAGTTCCTCTTCACTTTCCTCTACCACAACATGATCCACGTCTACATAATCCGCTTTTTCTGCATGGTAAAAATCAGGATCTGCCATAGACAACGTTTTTAGGTGGTCCTTTAATCTATTAGATGATATCTTAAAGGTAACATATGTAAAACCACCTGATACAAACCCTCCAATAATCGGAACCAATTTACCTACCACTTTACCAAATACTTGCAGCACTTTGTGCTATTTTAGTGATTGCGGCATTTGCCGTACCGACACCAAACATAATGCCAATGAATAACGTCAGCCAATATAAGGTTTCATCGTCTAAATCATCTTTTGACTCATAGAGTTCTTCCCAGCCGTAAAGATAGATCAGCTTTTGCAATATCCGAATGATATGTGCGAAGTATTGCGTAATATCCGCTGGTATCGCTCCAATCAAAGCTATCCCGCCTGGTAATCCAGTAGCGAAAGAAATGGCTGAGACGTTATTTGTTTCAAGCTTAATGCATGACTTTGCTATCCCTTCCAGCTGTTCTATTGTGATTCCTGCCTTAGCCGGCGTTTCAGCGATTGCCTTATAGACAACGTCTGATCTGAAATGAGCTTTGAACTGCTTCCTCAAAACTATTCCCTGTCGATCTTAATACCCGGAAGATTCATAGCTGCCTTCAACCAATTAATTTCGCTTATTAGTGAAAGATTAAGTTATCAATCCGCATAAATAAAAATTGACAAGCTCTCATACCGAAAACTTGTCAACTTATCCTGGTGCCGGCGATCGGGGTCGAACCGATACGGTGTTGCCACCACGGGATTTTGAGTCCCGCACGTCTGCCAATTCCATCACGCCGGCGTAACAAAACTTATATTACCATATCCGGCGCCTGAAATCAAGAAAAAAGGCATTTACAATTGATTTTTTTTACTATATAATTTCTATATTATCGGAGAGGAGAAAAAATAATGAACAACTCACAATTAGTAACCTTAATGCCTTTAATTCTTTTGATCGTTATCATGTATTTCTTGCTGATTCGGCCTCAGAAAAAGAGAGAAAAACAAGTCACGGCTATGAGAAATGCCATCAAGGTCGGAGATGAAGTAATCACCATCGGAGGAATCTGCGGAAAGATCGTAAAGACCAAGGATGAGACTCTGACGATCCAGGTCGGCGCCGATAAGACAAAGTTTGAAATCATGAGATGGGCTGTTTCTAAGGTTGTTACGGACGAGCCTGCCAATTCTTCCAAAAAAGCAAGAAAAGAGGAGCCTGAAGAAGATACTCAGAATGAAGCTCCGAAGAAATCCCTGCCCAAGAGAATGAAAAAAGCCGGTGAATCGCCTCTCGCTGATATGCCGGAAAGTTCAGAAGCTAGAGATGTTGAACCAGAGCCGGCAGCAGAACCGGAAATGGAAACGGAAACCGTTGAAGAATCAGATAACAGATAAAGAATCGATTATAGAGGGAACATAAAAAGCTGCGGCAATACACAAAATTGCTGCAGCTTTTAAATATGCTCTGAAACTCAGGGGAAACCTCCCCCTGTTTATGCTTTCAATATCGTTCCGCCGCCCACTACGACGTCGCTCTGATAGAACACGGCCGCCTGCCCGGGCGTGACCGCCCGCTGCTTTTCTTTGAATTCCACAAATATCCTGCCCTGCTCAGCCGGATAAATAGTCGCGGGCACTTCCGCCGCCTTATACCTCGTCTTCACGGCGACTTCCATCGGTCCTTTCAGCTCTGGAACGGAAATCAGATTGACTCCGCCCACCGTAAAGCTCCCGGTGAATAAGTCCTCATTGGAGCCGAGGGTCACCCTGTTGTTTTCACTGTCGATATGAACGACGTACATGGGCTTTCCGAAGGTTTTGCCCAGCCCCTTTCTCTGACCGACGGTATAATGGATAATCCCTTTATGCCGCCCCAGGACAGTCCCCTCTTTATCTACAAATTCGCCCTCTGCCGGGTCTATCCCGAGGGTCTTTTTCAGAAAGCCGGCATAATCGCCATCCTTTACGAAGCAGATGTCCTGGCTGTCAGGCTTCTTTGCGTTCACAAAGCCCTTTTCTTCCGCAATGGCCCGGATTTCCGTCTTTTTCAGGTTTCCCAGCGGAAACAGGGTCCTGGAAAGCTCCTCCTGAGTCATGGTGTACAGGGCATAGCTCTGATCCTTCGACTGGTCCATCCCCTTTTTCAGCAGATATCTGCCTGAATCCGGGTCCTGTTCGATCCTCGCATAATGGCCTGTGGCGATATAATCATATTCCAAAAGGAGCGCACGCTCCAGAAATTTCTCAAACTTGATGCTGCGGTTGCATTCGATGCACGGATTCGGCGTTTCACCGTTCTGATAGGCTTCGGCAAATGGGATCATGACGTCCCTTTCAAACTCCCGGCCGAAATTGAACACATCATGGCGAAATCCAAGCTTGTCCGCCACACTTCTCGCGTCCAGCACATCCTCAAGAGAACAACAGGTCCGGGTCCTCTCGACCCCGATATCCTCATTATCAAATAACTTAAAGGTTGCGCCGGCGACCTCAAAACCCCTTTCCATCAAAAGCACCGCCGCCACCGAGCTGTCGACGCCGCCGCTCATTGCTATTAAAACCCTTGCCATATTTTCCCCATTTCTGATTTCCGCCTTTGTGCCGGGCATATCGCTCCTGCGCCTCCAACAAAATCTATTTTTCAAATGCATATGCCTATTATACAATCATAACGCGATTACGGCAAATTAAAACAAGAACAAGACCAAAACAGCCTTGTTCTTAGAACCTTGGAGTCCCTGGCGGAAGCAGCGCAACCACTTTTATTGTCGGATTACAAACTCGGGCATGCCGCTGGAATACGGCGCGATATCGTACTGTTGGAAGTAGATTACGATACCCTCGGGAGTCAGATAAAAGTTCTCCGGATCAAAATGCTCCTCAACCAGCTGGGAATAGTTCTCAAAATAGTTGCCCTCCCCGCTTTTTATCTGAGCCTCAATCTGATTGTTGATTTCATTCAGGATTTTCGTCCGGAAGGCGGCGGGATCGCTGGTGAACCGGTATAGAGGGAGACGGCGGCCATCCTTTACATCCCACGTATCTGAATGGCGCACTGTGCTTCCGTGGGCGCCGCCCGTAAAAATGTAATCGTCAAAATACAGGCTTAACAAACCGTTGTCATTATACGGGACCTCAAAGGCGGAATCCGCTTCATACATATGAAACGGAAACTGCGATTCTATGCTGTTTTCATACAGTTCCACAGCCTCCTTGTATAATTCCGTCTCATATTTTCTTTGAAGCCCTGCAACTCTCCTGCGATACCACTCGTTGATCTTATTCAGCTGATCCTGATATTCAGGATGGCGGAACCGGGGATATTCGATCTTGTAATGCAGTACAGGAGTATCCTTGTAGTTCATAGTGCCTTCCAGCACGATTTTATCCACTGCAACAGGTTCGCTGTTCATTTATACATCACCTCGGTTTAGAATATGGCCTCCCCCGGGTGAATGTGATAGTCTTTTTGGGAAAGCGCATGCTCTATCCTCGGCAGCGAGATCCCCAGGGCTTCTTTGAGCACGTCTTCAACGGTCTCGACGGATATGACCGAAAGCTGGTTTTTCACTTCTTCCGGCACATCTTTCAGATCGGCGAGATTGTCCTTGGGAATCATCACCTTGAGGATTCCTGCTCTCTGCGCTCCCAGCAGTTTTTCCTTCAGGCCGCCCACCGGCAAAACGGCTCCCCTTAAGGTGATCTCTCCCGTCATGGCGATCTCAGGATCCACCTTGATTCCTGTGACCAGAGACGCGAGAGCGGTAAAGATCGCAATGCCTGCGGAAGGTCCGTCCTTTGGCACGGAACCCGAAGGAACATGGATATGAAGATCCCGCTTNNTAAAATTCACCGAATTCAGCGGCAGCCTGGATTTTAACAGGCTTAATGAGATTCTTGCCGACTCTTTCATCACATCGCCAAGCTTCCCCGTCAGAGTGACCTTTCCGTTCCCCGGCATGTCCGTCGCTTCTATGAAAAGGATTTCACCGCCGGCGGGGGTCCACGCGAGGCCTGTGACGACGCCCGGAGGATTGTCCTCCTGGACTTTGT
>DLFX01000184.1:0-1056 GCA_002482405.1 Firmicutes bacterium UBA7709
CCGGCGGCGAGCCGCTGGTGCGCAAAAAAGACATTATTACATTGTGTGAGAAGCACTCCGACTGCGCCTTTCTGGCGTTTACAAACGGCACACTCATCGACGAAAAGTTTGCAGCAGAAATGAAGCGGGTACACAATTTCGTACCGGCTATCAGTATTGAAGGCTTTGAAGAAGCAACCGACAGCCGCCGTGGCAAAGGAACCTATCAGCGAGTGATAAGAGCTATGGACATTCTAAAGGAAAACCAGCTCCCCTTCGGTATTTCGACCTGCTATACCTCACAGAATGTAAAGGAAGTTGGAAGCGATGAATACATAGAGGCGATGATAGAAAAGGGCGCAAAATTCTGCTGGTATTTTACCTATATGCCCATTGGCAATGGCTCTCCGACAGAGCTCATGGTCACCGATGAACAGCGGGCGTTCATGTACCGCCAGGTACGCCGCTTTAGAAATGAAAAGCCTATGTTCATATTGGACTTTTGGAACGATGGCGAGTATGTGAACGGCTGCATAGCTGGAGGCCGCTCCTNNATGTGGAGCCATGCGCTTTTATTCATTATGCCAACGTGAACATTAAAGATGTTTCTTTATTGGATGCGCTCAAATGTCCGCTATTTGCGGAATACAAAAAAGGCCAGCCATTTAACGAAAACCAACTTCGCCCCTGCCCTCTTCTGGATAATCAAGGTAAACTTGCTGAAATGGTGAAACGCTCAGGAGCCCATTCCACCGATTTGTCAAGCCCGGAAGATGTCGACGCGCTCACGGACAAGTGCAAGGGTGCAGCCGACAAATGGACCGAAACCTCTGAAAATATTTGGTGGTCATCTTCGGCGGGACAAAAATGCAAGGCTTGCCAGAGTTGCGGTTCCAATGTCGCGCAAAACGGATAAGGGCATGTACTGGTCCGTTGGGCCGTACTTTAAGGAGAGGAGTTTGGTACGATGAATGAATATGCGATTATAACGGATTCAACGTCAGACCTTTCCCCCAGCATGTTGGAGCGGTATTCCATACAGGTACTGCCCATGGAGGTACTATTGGGTGACAGGAT
>DLFX01000184.1:1086-3124 GCA_002482405.1 Firmicutes bacterium UBA7709
CATTTTATAATCAACTACGCGGCGCTGTGGAAGCGAAAACCACTCAAATCAATTTGCAGGCTTACTTGGAAACCTTTGAGGATATTCTTTCAACGGGGAAAGATGTCTTCTATATCGGCTTTTCATCCGGCTTGAGCGGGTCGTTTGGCAACGCGGTGAAGGCCGCGGAGGAATTGCGCCCAAGATATCCGAGCCAAAAGGTAGCCGTGATTGATTCGCTGTCGGCATCAACCGGAGAGGGCCTCTTGGTCTATCATGCAGCGCTTGAAAAGGAAAAGGGCAAATCTATCGACGAGCTGGAGCAATGGGCGCTCCAAAACAGGCTGCGCGTTAACCATTGGTTTGTGGTGGATGACCTGTTTCACTTGAAAAGAGGTGGAAGGGTATCCTCAACAGCGGCCGTCGCGGGATCGATGCTGGGCATCAAACCGCTGCTGAAGTTTGACGACCAAGGCAAAATGGCGGTGGCCGATAAAATCCGCAGCCGCAAAAAATCGCTGAAAGAGCTGGTTGTCAGGATGGAGCAAAATTACCAGCCCTGTGAGGACGGCTCCGTCTTTGTCAGCCACGGGGACTGCATGGAGGACGCCCAATTTGTTGAAGCGCTGATCCGAGAGANNCCGTAAGCGATGTGATCCTCAATTATATTGGGCCCGTTATTGGCGCACACTCCGGCCCGAACACCGTTGCCCTTTTCTATTTTGGCGATACGCGCTAATCCTATAAAAACCCTTACGGCATAACATATACGTTGTCAGGCCACCGACTTCTCATCCGCTTCGATTGGTTTATCACCTTTCCTGCCGGAGATGTCGGTGGCCACTTGCTGGGGAGCGTTACGGAAAGTGCGCATTAAAGAGGTGAACGAGAACGCCATTGAATATTGAATAAGAATTTATACCATATCATATCTCCGCTCCCTCTCCGCTCTTTGCATTGACAAAAACGTTTTCTTCCCTTATAATGTAACCGGTATTACATTTGACGAGCGTGAGGTATCATATGGAACATCAGGAATGGTTGACGATCAATTTCACGCTTCCTAAAGAGCCGTCCCGCATCCGGGTAAGCGTATGGAGAAAATTGAAAAAAAGCGGCGCTGTCATTTTAGGCCAGTCTGTATGGGCTCTTCCTGTGGGTGAAGACAACGAAACCTTCATGAAAAAGGTTTCAGATGAAATCCTGCAAAATGGCGGTAATTCCTATATTATGCGGATGATCCCCCATGACGAAGGCACCTTAGAACGCATGATAACCGCTTTTAATCAAGCAAGGGATGAGGAGTACGGCGAGCTTCTGGAACAATGCGACGACCTGCTCCGTGAACTTGAAAGGGAATCCGAACGCGGGAAGTTCACCTTTGCGGAGCTTGAGGAGAATGAAGATGAGCTTCAAAAGCTGACCGGCTGGTATCAAAAAATCACGGAACGGGATTTTCACGGGGCCTCACTGCGTCCCTCCGCCGATGAAAAACTGGAGCAATGCCGGGCGCGGCTGGAGGCGTTCGGCGCAGAGGTTTATCGGCAAAATGACGAAGAACCTTGATGACGGAGGCAGGGCTTATGAACCTGAAAGAAAGAGCAAAAAAACTGAAAACGGATATCCCCGCGGTGTTTCTCGCGCTCAAGAAAAAAGAAACGCCGGTGCTTGCAAAAATATGCGCGGGTGCCACCATCATCTATGCTTTATCCCCCATTGACCTTGTCCCTGACTTTATTCCGGTGCTCGGTTATCTGGATGACCTGATCATTCTGCCCGCGCTGGTGGCATTGACGGTGAAACTAATTCCACACGAGGTTTTTGAGCAATGCCGAAGTGAATCCGAGGGATTATGGCAGGGTGGAAAGCCGAAAAAGTGGGTTTACGCGCTGCCCATTGCGATGATTTGGCCGCTAGTCCTGTTTCTGGTTGCAAGAGCGATTTGGTTTTAATCCGTGCGGCGAAGAAAGGAACGAGGAGGAAGCGGTATGTGGAATGTGATTCTCTTGGGGCTTGTCAGCTTCTTTTCAGACATTAGCGCGGAGATGGTTTATCCCAT
>DLFX01000270.1 GCA_002482405.1 Firmicutes bacterium UBA7709
GCGTCGGCGTGTGCAAAATTTTCAGTATGGAGTATGAATTTGCCGCTTAAAGGCCGTTAGAACGGTTAAATCTACGCCCTGCTTGAAAATTTGAGCAAAATGTTACTCCATACTGAGAGATCTGAGCAAGGGGCGCGGGAAGGATACTCCCTGCTCGACATTTTGAGCAAGAGAAATAGGAAGGATACTCCCTGCTCAACATTTTGCGCAATGGGGCCTCTAGGTGTCGGTGAGCCCAGCGGATCAGGCAACAGGAAGCCATTGCGCTCAGGCTGCTTGCATCCGCCGAAGGGAACCCTCCTATGGTTCCCTGGCGGAAGTGGCGAAGCCACTTTTTTACAGCGATGGCTGAAATTAATTTCTATGGATGAAATCCGGAAATTTATTTACACAGGAATAATTCGGTGATATGATCAAATTGAACAGAATTGCAAGTATTGAACAAAAGTTCAAACGGAGGAAATCATGGCAATTACGGATAATCTGCGACTGACTTTAAAAGTGTGTCAATTATATTATGAACACAATATGAGCCAAAAGGAAATCTCGGCGCAGCTGGGGATTTCACGTCCACAGATCAGCCGCATACTCACGGGAGCCCGGGAGAACAACGTCGTTTCCATTAAGATCAATAATCCCTTTCTTGAGGAGACGAAGCTGGAACAATATCTGGTGGAACGTTACGGATTGAGAGACGCCCTGGTGCTGAACACCGGAAAAGCGGGTAAGCCGGACGATGAATTGGAGGAGTTCGGAAGGATGGCCGCCGATTGTATCGACGCATATATCATGGACCATAACCGGGTTGGCGTGATGAGCGGGCAGACCATAAGCAGCCTTGCCTGGTCCATCAGGACTCTTAACCGGAGAGGGTTGGAGTTTGTTCCTCTGGTGGGCGGCATGAGCTCGACGAGCGCAAGCTGGCACGCGAATGCCATCGCCCAGCGCCTGGCGGAATGCTCGGGCGGCAACTGCTATATTTTAAACGCGCCCATCATCGTGCAGAGCAAAGAGGCTAAGGATATCCTGACCCGGGAGCCCGGAATCGCGGAGGTCCTTCAGAAGATAGACGGCTGCGACGTCGCCATCGTCGGGATAGGCCAGATCAATATGAACTCCACAAATGTAAAGGCGGGGACCCTGGGTAACGACGATATCAAGCGGCTGGAAGAGGCGGGAGCGGTCGCGTCGGTCTGCACGTCCTACTTGGACGGGCAGGGAAGAATTATCGAAACGGAGCTGGATGAAAGAACCATCGGGGTAACCCTGAGCCAGTTGAAAAAAAGCAGGACCATTGCCCTCGCAATCGGGAGCAGCAAAGAGAGCTCCATTAAAGCGGCATTATCGAGCGGATATCTTGACTTGTTTATTACAAATCTTGAAACCGCTCGTAAAATAGCAGAATAATTAATTCAATTTTTATCGTTTAGGAGGAGAAAAATGAAAAAGTTATTGATGTTAATTTTAACAGGTAGTTTGATACTGTCCATGGCAGCTTGCGGCGGAGGCACTTCCGGCTCTTCTGATGATAAGACCAGCGGCCCGGCAGGGAAAAAGGTCTCCATTCTGACCCCATATCTCAGCTCGGTAACGACCAATCAGATGGTGGACGACATGAAGGCCGGAATGGAAAAAGAGGGCATGGTCGTCAACGTTGTAGACACGAAAGGCGATTTTGCACAGCTTGCCAGCAGGATCGAGGACACGGTTTCGTCTAAAGCGGACGCCATCGTGCTCGTCAGTGCGGATCCGGCTCAGGTAGCTACCCAGCTTCAGGGGGCTTTTGACGCGGGGATCCCGGTATTCGGCTGCGACAGCAGTTTCGTGGACGGGATGATGGTAAACGCCACCAGCGACAATAAAGCCATGGGCGAGCAGATCACAAAGTATCTCTTTGACGATCTGATGGGCGGCAAAGGCACCGTCATCGCGCTGACTTATCGCCCCCATCCTGGCGTCGCCAAAAGATGTACCGCCTTCGACGAAATTTTAAAGCAATATCCGAATATCAAGCTGATCACAGAGCAGACGGTAGAGGTGCCAGGCCCCATTGAAAATTCCAGAAAGATCATGGAAAACTTAATCCTCTCCAACTCCGCCAAGGATTCCATCACCGCCGTATGGTGCGCGTGGGACGAGCCGGCCATCGGCGCTACCCAGGCATTGCAGGCCGCGGGAAGGGATGAAGTCCTCGTCGTCGGCGTAGACGGAAACAGCCAGGCGATAGATCTGATCAACCAGGGAACAAACCTGAAGGCTACCGTCGCCCAGAACTTTGAAGGAATGGCCGATATCGTAGTAACTGAAATGACGAAAATGTTTAACGGCGAAGAGATCACGAAGGGCGATGAATATGCGCCTGCATCCATAGTGACAAAAGAACAGTAAGACAGACGAGTAAGAAGCAGGCTTCAGGCAAGTGCCTGAGCCTGCTTCCATATAGGAGTGATAGATATGCTTTTGCAGACAAATAAATTGTGCAAACAGTTCGGTGGTATCTATGCATTGAAGGATATCGATTTTGAGATAGAAGAGGGCGAAATTCTCGGCCTTGTGGGGGAAAACGGCGCGGGAAAATCAACGCTGATCAAGATCTTGACGGGGGTCTATCACCTGGACGGCGGTGAAATTTTCTGGGATGGCAAACAGGTGGAAATTTCCAACCCGAGCCAGAGCCGGGAATTGGGGATCAACGTGATCCATCAGGATAGAAACTTGATTCCGTCTTTCAACGGGATCGAAAACGCATTCCTCGGGCTCCCCTATGAAAGGAAAGCCGGAGTAGCCGTCGACTGGAGAAAAATGAAAAGCCGGGTGACGGAAGTGATGAAAGGGCTTGGACTGTCTGTGGATCTGAGCCAGCCCGCATACGCCCTCACCCCTCCCCAGAGAACCACCCTTGAAATCGTCCGGGCAATGATGACCCAGTGCAGACTGCTCATCCTTGACGAACCCACGGCCGCCCTGACAGACCGGGAAGCGGAGGCTCTGTTTGGAACCATTGCTGAATTGAAGAAAAGAGGAACCTCCATTTTATATGTCACTCACCGGATGGATGAAATCTTTCGCCTGACAGACCGCATCACGGTTTTCAAAAACGGCCGGAAAGTCAATACGGTGCGGACCGGGGATGTGAATAAAGAGCAGATCATCTCAATGATGACAGATAACTGGACCAGTGAAACGATCAATACGTCAAAACAATTTGGAGACAGCAGGCTGGAGGTGAGCCATATCGCCTCAAAAGACGGAATTGTAAAGGATGCCAGCTTTACCGCCCATGGGGGAGAGCTTCTGGGCATCTTCGGACTGGGGGGCAGCGGACGGACAGAGCTTCTGGAATGCGTCTACGGCTACCGCGCCGCTGTGGCCGGATCGGTGACCATCGATCATGAACCCTTTGAAAAGCCATCGCCCGCAAGGTCCCTGAAAAAGGGAATGGTGCTGATCAGCGAGGACCGGAGGGGAAAAGCTCTGGTTGGCTCCCTGAATGTAAAACAGAATATTGTGCTATCGACGATAGATCATTATACTCACTTCGGAGTGGTCGACGAGAAAAAGGAAATCAGCGATGCAAAGAATCAGATCAATGCGCTGGACATCAAGACGGAAGGGCCAAGGCAGCCGGTGCTGCAGCTTTCCGGAGGCAATCAGCAGAAGGTAGTCTTTGCGAAAGCGCTGATGTCCCAACCGAAGATATTGCTGTGCGACGAGCCTACCCAGGCCGTGGATGTAAAAACGCGCCAGGAAATCCATAAGCTGCTTCGCCAGAGAGCCGATGAAGGGAACGCCGTAGTATTCGTCTCTTCCGACTTGAAGGAAATGCTGGAGGTGGCGGACAATGTTCTGATCATGGCCCACGGAAGGACGAAGGAACTCATCGTCAACGACGGGCTGACCGCGGAGCAGGTGCTCGCCAGCTGTTACGCAGACTGACTAAGGAGGAAACATATATGAATGAAAATAGAAAACTCTCAGATTTTATGAGGGCGTACGGCACGGTGATCGCCGGAATCGCCATCGTGGTCGTATTCAGCATTCTGAGCTTTGACGCTTTCTTTACCTTTGGAAATTTTATCAATATTACACGGCAGATATCGCTTCTGGTGATCATTGCGCTGGGAGCCACCCTGGTGATGTCGGTGGAGGAGTTTGATCTGTCCGTCGGAGCCATGGCGAGCCTGGGCGGCGTTGTGGCGGCCAGAATGGCGGTAGCGGGGATGCCCATTGTCTTTTGTTTCATACTCCCGGTAGCCGTCTGCTTCGTCATCGGGCTGGTAAACGGCTGGATCGTAACGAGATTCAGGGTGCTGTCCTTTATCACCACCCTGGCTATGAGCACAATTCTCGCCGGATTTACCTTCTGGTTTACCGGAGGATCCACTATTTTTGAAAATATCCCCAGAAGCTTTACCTTTGTCGGCACAAAGAGCCTGTTCAGTCTGCCCTTATTGTCGATCATTATGATCGTTCTGACCGTAATTTTGTGGTTTACCATGCGGCATACTTCTTTCGGACGAAAGCTTTACGCCATCGGGGGCAATGAAGTGGCTTCCCAGGTTTCCGGAATCAACGTAGTATTGCATAAGAATCTCGCCTTTGCGCTGTGCGCCGCCCTTGCGGCTCTGACCGGGGTTCTGATGGCGTCCAGGCTGGGCTCGGCCCATCCCACCGGGGGAGACGGACTGTTTCTCCAGTCATACGCGGCCGCATTCCTTGGGAGAACTGTTTTCAGGGAGGGAGTTCCGAATATCTGGGGGACCTTCGTGGGCGCCGCCATTCTGGGGATTCTTGCAAACGGTCTGACCATCATGCAAGTGCCGACTTTTATGCAGGATCTGCTCACCGGTTGCATCATTATTCTGGCGGTAGTAGTTCAGAAGATCGGTCGCGGTGATGCCAAATGAAGAAAATTGCATCGGAACGAAATCGCGCATGCCTTGAAAATGGCAAACTGACGATAGGGTATCTCCTCGCAGGATTTCCGGATAAAGAGAGCTTTCTTAGCCTTTTGCCGGACTGTGAAGCGGCGGGAATAGACGTGTTTGAAATCGGATACCCTTCCGAAAATCCCTCGGCGGATGGGGAGATAATCAGGGAGGCCCACGGGATTGTGGATCACTCCATCAAGACAGACTTGGGATATTGGAAGAAAATTCGCCAGGCGGTAAATTCACCGATTTGGATCATGGCATATAAGAAAGATCTGATCGACACGGGCTTTTACAGGCTGTTGGCGCAGAACGGGCTGGCAGATTCCTTCGTATTACCCGACGCCTCCTCTGAACAGCGGTTGGCGCTGAAGGCGGAGCTGGAACCTTTCGGTGTCGACGTCCTGGGCTTTGTGGACCCTGATATGGGACAAAAGGAACAGGAGGATTGCTTCAACGAGTTTTCGTTGATTTACCAGCAGCTTTATTCCGGACCTACCGGCATGTCCGTGGCAACGCAGGACTTCGCGGAAATTCTCGCCCGGGCGAAAGCTCATGATGATTTAAAGGTCTTTGCGGGCTTCGGAATTCAGACGGCTGATCGTGCGGCACAATTGGTGGAAAGCGGTTTTGACGGCGTGATCATCGGCACTGCGATGATGTCAAAACTCAATGTTTCGCGGGAAGAATTGCTCTCTTTTGCGAAGGAATTGGCAGGTGCGGTGAGAAGAGGGAGGTGAAGGGAATGGATTATATCGCGACCTTTGATATCGGGACTACCGCTGTAAAAGGAGTGCTGGTGTCGTCTGGGGGAGCGAGCGCTATGGAAAAGAGCGTCACTTTGGAGACGGTATTCGGCGGCGCGGGGAAAGAATATAAAGAACAGCGTCCTGTGGACTGGTATTCCGCGTTTTGTGAGATTTCAAGCTACTTTTTCCGGGAGGGGACGGCGCCGGATCAGATTTGCGGCATCGCCATGAGCGGACAGATGCAGGATCTGATTCCTGTAGCGGAGGATTTGCAGCCCGTTGGCAACGCGATTCTCTACTCTGACGGGAGGGCCGATCGGCAGGCGCAGAAAATTTCCGGCCTTCTGGGAGTGGAAGCCATTCTGAAGAGCACCGGAAATCATTTCGACGGTTCCATGCCGTTTCCCAAACTGCTTTGGATGAAGGAGAACGAGCCGGAGCGATATGAAGCAGCGGAAAAAATGCTGATCAGCTCTAAAGATTACGTGATTGCCAGGCTGACGGGAGAGTTTGCAACCGACGTCACCTCTGCTTCCACAGCGGGGCTGATGGATATTCATAAAAAAAGCTGGAATCTGGATTGGATGGATAAAGTCAGGCTGGACGGGAGGAAGCTTCCGTCGATCCGCTACGCGCAGGAGCAGGTCGGTTCGGTGTCCCGGAGAGCATCCGCGGAGAGCGGATTTGCGGAGGGCACCCCGGTCTACTGCGGCACCGGCGACGCGGGTGCAACGACCCTTGCCAGCGGGATCGCCCTGGACGGGGAATTCAATATCAACCTTGGAACATCCGGCTGGATCGCCTGTGTCTCCTCGGACATCATGGCAAAACCGGAGGTGTTCAATCTGGCGGCAATGCAGAAAGATCTCTACATCAACGTCGTGCCTTTTCTGAACGCGGGGAACGTGCACCGGTGGATCAGCGAAGTCCTCGGGGCCGGCGTATCCGGCGCCGAAAAGTATGCATCCATGGATCGCCTGCTGGAACAGAGCAAGGCGGGCAGCAGCGGGGTAATGTTTCTTCCCTACCTGGTAGGAGAGCGGTTTCCGGTGATGGATACAGCCATCAAGGGCGGTTTCGTGGGCATCACGCCGGAAACCGGCAAACAGGATCTGGCGAGAAGCGCACTGGAAGGCGTCGCTTTCTCTATCAGGCAGGGCCTGGAGAGCATAGGGCGGGTACCCCGCAGGATATCCCTGATCGGAGGGGGCGCCCGGGTGAAAACATGGTGTCAGATTCTTGCGGATATTTTAGACCATTCGATTTATGTATTCGGGGGATCGGAATACCTTCCGTCGGCTGCCGTCGCCGGGGCGGTTTTGCTGGCTCAGGGAAGGATATCGGATTATGCGTCCTATGTGGCTTCATTGCTGGATTCCGGGGAAAGCGCCTGCTACACGCCGGATGCGGAAAACGCGAAGGGCTATGAGGAGCTCTACCGCCGGTATCTCAAGGTTTATCCGGCATTGAAGTCCATACGATAAATACAATAAAAACGGAGCTGGGCGCAAGCGGTTTTAATCGTTTGCGCGCCAGCTCCTTATGCACCTAGCCCCGTTTGCGAAGCGAACGTCGG
>DLFX01000253.1 GCA_002482405.1 Firmicutes bacterium UBA7709
GCTGGTTTTGAGACATCTATTCCATATAAATCCACTTTCTTTTGGCTGTCAGAACTGTTTATTTGCTTATTCAGCCTGGAGAGATAGTAGCCTTCTCCACAGCCTGCATCCAGAATCGCAGGATTTCCCGGGCCTGAGGAATCGACGTAGTTTTGTATTATTTTGCTCAGCTCTTCTGTGAGCGGATCATAGAAGCCTCTCAGGCAAACCGGTGCCTGGATTCGAACAGCTCTTTTGAATATACGGCATTACTGCGGGAAGCTAATAAATTCAAATAGCCCGTTTTGGATAAATCAAAGCAGTGTCTGTTTTTACAGATCATGCTGTCGTGATTCCTTAAAGCCATCGTTACGCCGCATACAGGGCACTTGAATTTTACCTGATTCCTTTTTATTGTTTCCTCTGCCCTGACTTTTTTCGTTTCTTTACTCGTATTCATCTTTTAGGTTGCCTTTTTAAACAAAGAATTTATGGCTCCTGCCGGGCGTCCCTCATATTTCTCAGCCGGTCCAGGTAGCTCTGCAGGATCAAAACCGCAGCCTGCTTATCGATGACGTCCTTGCGCTTTTTCCGGCTGACGTCGGCTTCAATAAGCACTCTTTCCGCGATCAGCGTTGTAAACCGCTCGTCCTGAAATACGATCCCGATTTCACTCATGCCGGAGCTTTTCATTTTATTTTCCAGCATGGTTTTAAACTCATACACCTTTTGGGTCTGAATGCTGTCGGAACCGTTGAGGTTCTTCGGCAAGCCGATGACGACGGTATCACAGCCGTAGTCCTTTACAAGATCCATTATTTTTCCCGCATCCTTGCGGATTCCGACCCGTTCCAGGGTGGTAAGCCCCTGGGCGGTGATCAGCAGATCGTCGCTTAGCGCGATACCGATGGTTTTATCCCCTACGTCCAAAGCAATCATTTTCATTGATACGATTTCCTTTTCTTTATTTCCGTATGGCACCTACCTGACATTTGCGCAGCAAATATGGTTGGGTGCGTAAATATGAAAAGCGGACCGGAAGGTCCGCTTCATTGTAATGTCATTATTTTTTTAGAAACGCTCTGAGCAACTCTTCAACAAGATCATCCCGTTCAATATGTCTAATGATATTTCTCGCATTGTTATGTCCTGTAATATAAGAAGGGTCACCAGACAGAATGTACCCTACCATCTGATCGATGGCGTTATAGCCTTTCTCTTCCAAGGCATTGTATACAGTTCTTAAAATTTCTTCCGTCGTCTGCTGCTCTCCCTTTTCCGGGCTATTAAACAAGATCGTGTTTCTGTCCACTCTGTTCACCTTCTTTCTTTAGGTTATTATAACAAATGCGGTATATCTTAAACAAGAAGTTTTGGAATTTTTAATATTGTTGTAACAAATAGCTGTGGAGTCAGATCAATGTCGCCGCCAGATCCAGCGCTTCTTTGATCCTGGAAGGATCCTTTGCGCCGGCCTGGGCCATATCGGCTTTGCCGCCTCCGCCGCCTCCGGCAGCCGCGGCGATCTTTTTAATCATATTGCCCGCATGGTAACCCCTCTCCAGAAGGTCGTCGGAAACAGATACCATGAAAGTCACCTTTCCGCTGTTTTCCGCGGCAAATACGATGATTACGCCCTTATTTTCCGCTTTGATTTCGTCGGAAAGGCCTCTGAGCTCATTGATGTCAACATCCTTGAAGGAATTTGTGATCAGCCTGACCCCGTTGATCTCTTTCGCGTTTGTGATCATATCGTTCAGCCCGGAACTCATGGACTGCTTCTTCAAGTCCTCCAATTCCTTTTTCGTGGCTTTCAGTTCTTCGCTGACGGAGGCAATCCTGCTTATCAGACCGGAAACATTTGTTTTCAGTGCTTCCGCGGCAGAGTGGACCAAATCCTCTTCCGCTCTCAGCTTTCTGTACAGCCCTGCGCCCGTAACCGCCTCAATTCTCCTGACCCCTGCGGCCACTCCGTTTTCGCTGAGGATACGGAAGGCGCCGATCTGCCCCGAATTGGTGATATGGGTTCCTCCGCAAAGCTCCGTGCTGTAATCGCCGACGGAAATGACCCGNNCGGACCGTATCGCCGTATTTTTCTCCAAACAGCGCCATTGCTCCGGTCTTCATGGCATCCTCGATGGACATGATTTCGGTTTTTACCGGAAGGAAGCAATCGATCTTTTCGTTTACGATGGACTCGATCTTTTGGAGATCGTCCTTTGAAATCGCCTCAAAGTGCGTGAAGTCAAACCTCAGTCCTTCCGAAGTGACGTTGGAGCCGGCCTGCTCTACATGGGCGCCTAAAACCTCCCGCAAAGCCTTGTGCAGGATATGGGTCGCGGTGTGGTTTCGGGCCGTATTGTTTCTGTTCGGAGCCGACACCTGGGCGGTAACCTCTTCTCCGGTTTGAATTCCCCCTTGTTTAACAGTAATCTTATGGGCAAAAAATCCCTTTGCCTTTGAAACCGATAAAACATCAGACGTTCCATTTTTGCCGAGAATCGTCCCGATATCGCTGGCCTGGCCTCCGCTTTCCGCGTAGAAGGGAGTCTTATCAAGCAGCAGAATGCCCGTCTCCCCTTCCGCCAGCTTGCTTACAGGCTGCCTGTCGCGGAAAAGCCCCTTTACGCCGGCAGTTGAGGACAGGGTATCGTAGCCTGTAAATTCCGTAGGCTCCTGACCGATGAAAAGGACGGCGTCGTCGGACCAGCCTTCATCCTCCTCGGCTTTTCTCGCGGCCCTGGCCTGTTCCTTCTGATGCAGCATATTTTCATTAAAGCCTTCCACATCGGCGGTACAGCCGTTTTCTTCAAGAATTTCCTGGGTCAGCTCCAACGGGAAGCCATAGGTATCATAGAGCTTAAACACCTTGTCCCCGGACAGGACGGTTTTTCCCGCGGCTTTCAGCTCTTTTACATAATCGCTGATAATTGAGGTCCCCTGGTCGATGGTGGAGCTGAACTTATCTTCCTCCACAGAGAGGATTTTATGAATGTATTCCCGCCTTTCTGACAGCTCAGGATAAGCGGAACCGGAAACCTCGATGACCTTCTCGGATAGATCGGCCAGGAAGGCTCCCTGGATTCCGAGAAGTTTTCCGTGCCTTGCAGCCCTTCTCAGCAGACGGCGAAGAACGTATCCCCTGCCCTCGTTGCTGGGAAGGATGCCGTCGGCGATCATGAAGGTGACCGAGCGGATGTGATCCGTGATAATTCGGATGGAGACGTCGGTTTTTGCCTCGCCGTTCTGGTATGGAACGCCTGAAAGCTTCACGATCGCCTTTAAAATATACTGAATGGTATCCACGTTAAATATGGAATCCACATCCTGCATGATGCAGGCCAGCCGTTCCAGGCCCATTCCCGTATCGATGTTTGGATGCGAAAGAGGCGTATAGTTTCCCGCTTCATCCNNGTCCAAAACTCCACATACCGGTCGCAATCGCAGCCCGGCTTGCAGTCGGGTTTGCCGCAGCCGTACTTTTCTCCCCGGTCGAAATAGATTTCGGAGCATGGACCGCATGGACCCGTTCCGATTTCCCAGAAGTTGTCGTCTTTTCCCAGGGGAACGATCCGTTCCTCCGGCAGGCCGATGACATCCCTCCATATATCGTGAGCTTCCTGATCCTCTTCGTAGATGGTGGCCCAAAGCTTGTCTTCCGGCATTTTCAGCACCTGAGTGATGAACTCCCAGCCCCAGGTCAGGGATTCGACTTTGAAATAGTCGCCAAAGGAAAANNATTTTTAATACCTTGGTAATAAACTCCCAGCCCCATGTCAGAGATTCAACCTTAAAATAATCCCCAAAGGAAAAGCTGCCCAGCATTTCAAAAAATGTGCCGTGTCTGGCGGTATATCCGACGTTTTCGATGTCGCCGGTCCGGATGCACTTCTGACAGGTGGTCATCCGTTTGCTTGGAGGTGTTTCCAAGCCTGCAAAATACGGTTTCAGAGGCGCCATTCCGGAATTTATGATGAGCAGGCTCTTATCCTTTTCCGGGATCAGAGAAAAGCTCTTCCTGGCATAGTGGTCCTTTCCCTGATAAAATTCCTGGAACATGCTCCGCAACTCATTTAAACCTATCTTTTCCATTGATTATATCCTCCTATGGTAATCGTCTGATTTCGTAATCGTTATTGTATATATAAATGTACTAAGCATATACTGAGGGCATACTAACCGGACTATTATATCATATTGGCTTCAAAGTGTGAATACATTCCGTTATCAATAATTCTCACCGGTTAGTTCTAAATTTAAACCATGCTCAATTGCTGTCTACCGCCATCTATGATAATATGTTGTCAGTAAATACGGGAGGCTGGAAGATGAAAAAAAATCGATTGGGAAATACAGGCTTGGAGGTAACGGAAGTCGGCTTCGGCG
>DLFX01000271.1:0-185 GCA_002482405.1 Firmicutes bacterium UBA7709
AAAAATACCCGGAGCGTTTCTTCAATATGGGAATATCCGAACAGAATCTTATCGGCGTTTCGGCAGGGCTTGCTCTTTCCGGAAAAACCGTCTTTGCAAGCACCTTCGCGATGTTTGCGGCGGGAAGAGCCTTCGAGATCATCAGAAATTCCATCGGCTACACTCACGCAAATGTCAAAGTCTGC
>DLFX01000271.1:217-5499 GCA_002482405.1 Firmicutes bacterium UBA7709
CAGGCCATCGAAGATATCGCCCTGATGCGTTCGATTCCGGGCATGACTGTGATCAGTCCCTCCGACGGAATGTCCGCGAAGGCCCTCATCAGGCAGGCGGCGGCATTGAACGGACCGGTTTATGTGAGGCTTGGAAGGTATGCGGTCCCCGGCATTTATGAAGCGGACAGCAAAGTTGAAATCGGGAAGGGCGTATGCGTGAGAGAAGGCGGGGATTATACCGTCATAGCCACCGGAATCATGGTCAATGAAGCCATGATCGCGGCGGAAGCGTTGGAAAAGGAAGGCGTCAGCCTTCGGGTTATCGACATGCATACCATCAAACCCATCGATAAGGAAATCATCATCAAGGCGGCGAAGGAGACCAAAGGCATCGTCACGGCGGAAGAACACACCATCTTCGGCGGTCTCGGTTCCGCGGCAGCCGAGGTCACGGCGGTTAACTGCCCTGTAAAGATGGCTTTCGTAGGGGTCCAGGACACCTTCGGCGAATCGGGAAAACCGGCGGAGCTCATGGAGAAATACGGCCTGACCGCAGACAGAATCATTGCAGCCGTAAAAAGTCTGTAACTGTCCACCTGCCTTAAAAATAGTACGAATAATAAGCTCCCTCCTTGAATAGATTTTAATAAAAATTAGCAGGAGGGAGTTTTGATTGTGAGTAAGACAGGTGTGATTAAGAAAATTCGTAAGCCGGGTAAAAAAATGCTGATCGTAATTCCTATTATCATAATTGCAATTGCCGCAGTTGTGGCAGGGATGATGATTTTTGAAGGTGATGTAAAGGTGGGTTACAAAGTATTAGGGGAAACAGACTATCCTCAGCAGATTGCAACTCAAGTCATTCCGGAATATCGGGGCCTGGAGCGCGCCCTGGCCTGTGTCGTGGACGATAAAATCTATGTGATCGCCTCCAGAGGAGAGAAACCGACCTCCGGATATGAAATTGCCATCGATAAGATGGCGGTGACCGAAGAGGACGGAATGAAAACTTTGAAGGTATATGCGGTATTCAAGGATCCTCAGCCCGGCACTGCCCTGACGCAGGTGCTTACATATCCGCTGCAGGTAGTGGAAACGGATCTTGGCTATCTGCCGGATCAGATCGAGCTGAAGGTACAGTACGAAGAGTAGAGATGTGCCTTCGCATCGTATTTTCATTTGTCCAGATTCAACGCCTGCCGGGGTATCCTAAAGTGTGAACGGCGCCTGACAGGTGTATTCTCCCGTTGAGAATACACCTGTCAGGCGCTGTTAAGTTTCTTTGAGGATATCCTATCCTGGAACGTCTTTGAGTACGCCCTTGAGAATACCATATTTTATGATCTTGTGATTATATGTTTTATGGTAAGGTTATGGCAATGTGAATTACATATATTGACATAATAATAATAAAATGGTATAACATAAGAAACTGATAAAATAAAATGATAGGGGAGCCCTGTCATATTGGTTCAATTTTGCTCAATTATTTAAGTAAGGGGTAGCTAGGGGCGCCGTTACGTTCAAAATTTTCCTTATGGAGTATGTTTTTAATGCTTATTGGCTTAAAAGGGCAATAAAAGTACGCCATACCTGAAAATATGAGCAAAGTGTTACTCCAAGCTTGGAATTCTGAACAAGACGAGTAGAACACTTACTCCAAGCTTGAATTTTTGAGCGATTTGGAGCAGTACATAAATGCTTGTNNACTAAAACGTTGAGCAGCTTTAAGAAATAAAAAAATGCTTACCCTCAACCTTGAACCCCGATTAGTAGGAGGAAAATCAAAAGTATGAATAATTATTTAAGCCACTATTCCGCCGCTGAAAAGTGGGACATTCCACATATTGAAACTGTACTGGGCCGCGAGTTCTCTAAGGAGGACCGCATTCATGTTACTTTCTCTGAGCATGGGGCGAGAGTACGCAATAAAGGTAAAATAGTTCATTCCTGCCAAATTGAGCTTCCGGACGGGGCGGTAATAAAGCGAAACGGTAACTGGGTGGCGTCGCCGGAGCTGCTGTTTTTAGAACTGGCAAGTGATTTGAGTCTCCACCGCCTCATCCTTCTGGGGCTTCAGCTCTGCTCTCATCCGCCGGTCAGTCCTTCAAAGGCGATTACAACAAAGCGGAAGCTCGAGGATTTTCTGGGGAAAACACCGGGATACAGTGGACGATGCAAAGCGTTGCGGGCGTTGCACTATGTGGAAGATGGCTCCGCATCGATTATGGAATCTCTTGCATATATGATTTTGACCCTGCCCCACGCTTTAGGGGGATACGGGCTGGGCGGGGCCGTTTTCAACCAGGAGATAGCGCTGAAAGAGGAAGGGCATATGCGCCTTGCGAAAATGAGCTGCTTTACCGACCTGTATTATGCGCAGGCAAAATTAGCTGTCGAATATGACAGCTTCAAATATCACGGCAGTCCGTTAAAGCAGGGCGAAGACTCCATAAGAGCGTCTATTCTGGAGCGGCAAGGCATAGAGGTGATGCATTTGAGCACCATTCAGCTCTACGACCAAAATGCCTGCGATGATTTCGCGCGTAATCTCGCCGCGCGTCTCGGAAAACGCATGCAAATCCGCGCAAAGAAGTTCGATGAGGAACGTGCGCTTTTGCGGTCGCTTCTTTCGGCTGGAAGATCAGAGGCGATAAGGGATCAAGTAAATCCGCCTGACGGATATACACTTTAAAACTATAGTGAGGTGAGGGATTTGGATCATCAGGAATTTTTGGAAAAGGGCAAGCCTCGTGGAGAGGCGGAAAGCGGAACTGTCCGGGACGGGGTAGGAATGGGCCGCATCCTTTCCAGAGAAGCGGCCGNNGCCGAAGTGGAAAAATGCGCGGGGTTGGACAAGCTTAAGGTTGGGATCATCGGAATTTCACCCGGTTCCGGTGCGAGCTTTCTGGCCGGCTGCCTCGCCAGATATCTGGCGAATACGAAAAAACACAGTCCGGCGGTTGCAGAGCTGGGCAAGGGAGCTCTCTTTGATTCCTTCGGAATGGACAAGCGCTTTGCGGGGCGGTCGTGGTTTCGCTTCTATTTGGCATTGGCGGATAACCGCAGTATTAGAGGAAAGCAAAATATGGACGAGGGAATCAACTGGATTCTCAGATCCCCGTGGGAAGAAAAAGTCAGCCTTTCCTTCGAACAGAAGCTGAGGCTGACCGGCCACGCGGCCGGAGATGTGATCCTCTGCGATTTTTCCGGCGCAGAGGACTCCGATTTTCAACTCCTCCGAAGCATGGACCAGATCATTGGGGTGATCGATCCGATGCCGTCTAAGATGCTTGCGGGATATCAGACCCTCTGCGCCCTGAAGGCGATGGAGGCCGAGGGGACAGATATAACTTACGTGATCAGCAAGATGAACAAGGGTGTCAACCGCAGACAGATGCTTGATTTTCTAAGGCTTAGAAATCCGGTATTCCTTCCTCTGGTGGAGCTGCAAAGCATCTATACCGCCGAGTATAACTGCAAAATCCCTTATACCTTGGGAGCGGTGAAGAACGCTCTCCGGGCTCCCCTGGAGGAGATCGCCTCCGCGCTGGCTTTCTAGCAGAAGCCGCTCTACGCCGAGAGCGTTGATCGAAATCCAGGAAATGTAATCTTTTTGTAATGAAAGAAAGACTTCAATATTATCCTGTTTTATATTATAATATTTTGTAGTTATGTGTAGTATTTTGGTTGGGAATAAAACAGGAAAGGACTCCGGTTATGATAGCTTTTGATAATGTGACAAAGTCCTACGGAACAAATATAGGCATTCAGGACGTGAGTATCCACATCAATAAGGGCGATTTTGTGTTTCTGGTCGGGCCCAGCGGTGCGGGAAAATCCACTTTTATAAAACTCATTTTAACGGAGATCGATGCGGACAACGGAAGCATCAAGATCAACGGTACGGAAATCACCAGGCTTTCCAACCGGGAAATCCCAAAGCTCAGAAGAAGTACGGGCATCGTTTTTCAGGACTTCCGGCTTCTGCCAAAGAAAACCGTCTTTGAAAACGTGGCGTTCGCCATGGAAATCATACATACAAGCCAGCGCACCATACGGCGGCAGGTGCCTCAGGTTCTAAGCCTTGTAGGGATCAGCTCGAAAGCAAGTAAATATCCTAATGAGCTTTCTGCGGGAGAACAGCAGAGGGTAGCCATTGCGCGCGCCATCGTAAACAATCCCACCGTATTGATTGCGGACGAGCCTACGGGAAATCTCGACCCGGACACCGCGTGGGAGATCATGAGGCTTCTGGAACAGATCAATCTGCGGGGGACCACGATTCTGATGGTCACCCATGCCAAGGATATCGTGGACAGGATGGGAAAGCGTGTAATCGCCATCGATAAAGGGCGTATTGTCCGCGACGATGCCAGCGGAAGCTATGGCGCGTACGAGGATGAAAGAATTCAGAATTGTATGCCTGCGGGAGGTGTGTTTATCAGCAATGTTAAATAGTTGGAGATATGCCATAAAGCAGGCATTCAAACAGGCTTTCCGGAACAGGGCGATGAGCGCGGCTTCCATGTTTTCCATCACGGCGATGTTATTGATATTAGGACTGTTCTTTATTCTGGTGGTCAATATCAATATGGTATCGGAGACCGCAAAGAAACAGCTTGACACCATCCAGGTCTATCTTCTGGATTCCACTACATATGAGCAGGCCACCGGCATGCTGTCCCAGCTGGAACATGCCGACGGCGTAAAAGAAGCCAGCTATCTGTCGGACGACGAGGCCATGGCAAACTGGCGGACGAAGTGGGGCGACAACGCCTACCTTCTCGACGGGCTGGAAGACAACCCTCTGCCCAATTCCCTTATCATCAAAATGGACAGGCTGGAAGCGGCGGACGCGATAGTGGCAAAGGTGAAAACCTTTGACGGAGTCGAGGACATCAAGTATTACAAGGATACGGTGGACAAGCTGATGAAGATGACCCGCTTTACCCAGGCCGGCGCCATGATCGTTATCATTTTCCTGGTGATCGTTTCCATCGTCGTCGTGTCCAATACCATAAAGCTGACCGTGCTGGCCCGGGAAAGGGAAATCAGCATCATGAAATACGTAGGAGCGACCAACTGGTTTATCCGAGGACCGTTTCTGATCGAGGGGATACTGATCGGCATCCTTTCCGCCCTGATTTCGGTGGGCCTCGTCAGCATTTTATACTATAAGATCAGCGAACTGATCGGGCCGGACATTTTCGTCATACTTTCCACCACTATGGTTCCGGGGCACTTCCTGATCACCCATCTCGTATGGGTCTTCCTGGCCCTCGGCGTCAGCATCGGGT
>DLFX01000271.1:5556-10214 GCA_002482405.1 Firmicutes bacterium UBA7709
TACAAAGGGGGGAGTATTTAAGTGAAGAAAATCGTTTCCTATGTTTGCATTCTTGCACTGACTGTCTCTTTGGTCACGCTGGGCGCGGTCTATGGAGACAACGAGCAGCAGGAGCTCAACAACGTTCATCAGAAGATCAATCAGACCCAATCGGAGCTCAACAAAGGGAAAAAGCAGGAAAAACAGCTCAGCAATCAAATCAAAGACCTTGAGTCCCAAATCGGCGCCACAGAAAAGGAAATCAACAATTTGAGCGGGAATATCGGCGACACGGAGCAAAAAATCGCCACCGTCAAAAAGAATCTGGCCGCCGTCGAGGATGAAATGAATACGCAGAACGACGAGCTCCAGAAGCGGCTGAGGGCGATGTATAAAAATGGAGACATCGGCATGGTTCAGATCCTCCTCGGATCGGATGATATCACCGATTTCATGACCAATATGGACATGGTCCAGAAGATCTTCGACAACGATGTAGACATCCTCAAGGAGATGAAAAAGCAGCACGAAACAATAGAAGGGCAAAAGAAGCAGCTGGAGGCTCTCCAGGCGAAGCTGGAGAATCAGAAGCAGCAGCAGGCGGACAAGCAGGCGTCCCTTCAGGCGTCCCGGGGTCAGGTTTCCACCTTAAAAGCGCAGGTTGCAAGCGACAATGCAGCTCTCGAGGCACAGATCGACGATCTGAACGCGGAAGCGGACCGGATCTCCGCAGAGATCGTAAAACTCCAGGGAAACCAGGCCTTTGTCGGAGGAACGTTCTTATGGCCTTCCGACAGCAGCACCAGAATCACTTCGCCTTTCGGATACCGGATCCATCCCATTTTAAGGGTTAAAAAATTACATACCGGCATGGATATCGGAGCCGCGGCGGGAACGAACGTACTTGCGGCAAACGCCGGTACCGTCATCAAGGCCGGGTGGAACAACAGCTACGGCAACCTTGTAATGATTGACCACGGCGGCGGGATCGTAACCCTGTATGCCCACAACAGCAAATTGCTTGTAAGCACCGGCGACGTCGTATCCAGGGGCCAGGTCATCGCCCTTGTGGGCTCCACCGGNNCGCGTCAATGGAGAATATCAGGATCCGATGAAATGGTTAAAATGATGGTTATAGTATGAATGAACTCCATCCGGTGATCCGTGAAATTCTGAAGAAGAGGGGCATCACAGAAGAGGCGGATATCCTCGAATTCTTATCAGAGAAACCAAGCTTGACTTATGATCCATTCCTGCTGAAAAATATGGAAGCAGGGGTGGATTTCCTATTGTCTTCTATCGGACAAAACCGCAGGATCTGCATTTATGGCGATTACGACGCTGACGGAGTGACCTCCGTCAGCCTGCTTTTGGAGATCCTGTCCCACCTTACGAACAATCTGACCTACTACATTCCGTCCCGCTTTGATGAGGGATACGGCTTGAATAAGGACGCTATCGGTTTCATCAGAGAGCAGGGCGCTGACCTGATCCTGACCGTGGATTGCGGGAGCGTTTCCTATGAGGAAGTGGAATACGGAAAGAGTCTCGGAATAGATTTTATAGTTACCGATCATCATAATATCAATGACCGGCCCGCAGACTGCATTCTGATCAACCCAAAGCAGGCGGACTGCCCCTATCCCTTTAAGCATCTGGCGGGCTGCGGCGTCGCTTTCAAGCTGGCTCAGGGGCTTCAAAGGAAAGCCGGGCTGCCCAGGTCGGTATTCAACGAAGTGCTGGATCTGGTAGCCATCGCCACTATCGGGGACATCGTTCCCCTCATCGATGAAAACCGGACGATGGTCAAATATGGAATGAATATCATCAATTCCAGAAGAAGGCCGGGACTTGCCCGGCTCATTGAAGCGGTGGGATTGACAAATGAAAAGATTAAATCGGAGAATATCGCATATATTATAGTACCCCATTTAAACGCCGCCGGAAGATTGATGGACGCTCGCGTCGGAGTGGAGCTTCTCACCTCGAGGGATGAGGCAAAGATCGCGGAGAGCGTTGCGGTGCTGGTAGCAAACAATAAGGAGAGAAAAAGAATCCAGGAGGAGGCATTTCAAAAGTGCAAGGAGATCATTGCGGCGGAGTTTCCGGAGGACTTTTTCTACGTCCTTGCTCCCCGGGAGATCCATGAAGGGATCGCCGGTATCGTTGCGGGGAAAATCAAGGATGAATACGGGAGGCCGGCCATCATCGTTACGGAATCGGGCGGCGAGGGCCATTTAAAGGGCACGGGACGGAGCATTAACGGACTGAACCTCTATGACATCCTGAAAAAGCAGAGCGAGTTCTTTATAAAATTCGGCGGACATTCGGGAGCCTGCGGGTTTCTGATGAAATCCGGCTGTCTGGATGAGCTGAGGACGCGGCTGAACCAAGAGATAGGAACGCTTTACCGGGAGAATGGGAGCCTGTTCGACAGCATCCTGCCCGTGGATTTTACCGTAGAGGAAGAGGAGATCGACATCAGCCTGGCTATGGAGCTGGAAAAACTGGCGCCCTTCGGATGCCAGAACGAAAGACCTCTGTTTGAGATCAAGGGGATCAAGCCAACAGGCGTCAGCTTTATGGGAAACGACAGGCAGCACGTCCGGTTTTCCGCAATGAGGAGCGGAAGAAAAGGATTGCCCTGCGTCCTGTTCCAGAAGGCGCAGGAGTACGGCGGGCTTCTGATGGAGGGAACGCCGCTGATTCTGACAGGCTATCCCGATATCAACGTATGGAACGGCGATTCTAAAATTCAGTTTGTATTAAGATGCGTCACATGTTAAAATAAGCTCTAATGTTAAATTTCACCCTGTCAAAGGAGGGTATTATGTTCATGATGAAAAAGCGAAGCCTTATATTTGTCATTATTATCTCGATGCTGGCCGGCGCCCTGGTCATGGGCGGGGCCATATTCTTTGTAGGCTATGCGTCAGGCGGATATATGGCGATCACAAATGAGCAATATGATAATTACAAAATGCTGAAGGAAAAGTACGGCAAGCTTGCCGAATTGGAAAAATACATTGAGGATCGGTATTACGTTCCTGTGGATGAAGATAAATTGACGGAGGGCATGTATAAGGGCCTCTTCTGGGGAATCGGCGATCCTTATTCCGCATATCTTACGGAAGATGAATACAAGGAGATCATGATCTCCACCACGGGAGAATATCAAGGGATCGGCGTAACCATAGCGCCGGACGACAACGGCCTGATCAATGTTGTTTCCCCTATCGACGGATCGCCGGCGGCCGGCGCGGGGATCAAGACGGGAGATAAGATCGTCAAGGTCGGCGGGAAATCCTACGACGGCGGCAGTATCGACCAGGCGGTTGCCGCAATGCGCGGAAAGCCCGGAACAAAGGTTGACATCGTGGTTTTGCGGGGGGATAACGAGCTGGAATTCCACATCACCCGTGCCAATATCGTGATGCAGTCTGTCCGCTCGAAGGTATTGGACGGAAATATCGGCTATATCAGGATCAGCTCCTTCGAGGAGAAAACTGCGGATGACTTCAAGCAGCAGCTCCGGGATATGGAAGTAAAGGGCGTCAAAGGGCTCGTCATCGATCTTAGGGATAACGGCGGAGGTCTGGTGGACTCCAGCGTCAATATCGCCGACATGCTCCTGGACGAAGGGATCGTCACCTATACGGAGGACCGTAAAGGAAATAAGGAATATTATAAATCGGCCGCGGGCAAGACGAACCTGCCCTATGTGCTCCTGGTCAACGGCGGCACCGCAAGCGCTTCCGAAATCCTGACAGCGGCGGTCAAGGACCATAACGGCGGAAAGATCGTCGGGACCACCACCTACGGAAAAGGGATCATTCAGAGCGTGGAGCAGCTGTCCAACGGGGACGCGGTCAAACTGACCATCATGCAGTATTTTTCACCCAACGGGAGCGTGATCCATAAGGTCGGCATCAAGCCCGACGTAGAAGTGGAAGCCCTGGCTACGGATACGACGGATCGGCAGCTGCAGACTGCGGAAGATCTGCTGAGGTAAGTCAATACATTTGGAATAAATCGATGCATTAGAAAAGCGCATACCGGAGGCCTTCTCTGAATTTGAGAACTTCTCCGGCAGGCGCTTTTTATCTGCCGGCAGGCTTGAGTAAACCTTGAAATAATCTTTTCTTAGATAATCTGTTTTAATACTTTCCAAATCCCATATCTATTTCAATGGGCCTTGCGGGCAGACTTGCAGCGGCAGGATGAGCGATTTCCAGTTTATTATAGGCCGCCTTATTGTAGGATGCCATAGAGGATGTCGTTGGAATCTCTTTTCTCAGCCTGAATTTGCCGACCTGTTCCTTCAAGAGCTCCGCCTGGCTGAAAAGTTCTTCGCTTGCAGCCGCGCTTTCCTCGGAAGTCGCGGAGTTGGTTTGAACCACCTGGGAAACCTGGTTGATCCCCTGGTTGATCTGTGAAATGCCTGTGGCCTGCTCGTTGGACGCTTTGGCAATGCCGCCCACGAGGTCGGCGACCTTGGCGACGTCATCCACGATTTTCACCAGAGCCGTTGCGGTTTCATTTGCTACCTTGGTTCCGCCGGATACGATCCTTATGGAATCCTCGATGAGCTCCGTCGTCTCCTTTGCCGCGTTTGCGGACCGGACAGCCAGATTTCTCACTTCATCCGCTACGACCGCGAAGCCTTTTCCGTGCTGACC
>DLFX01000023.1:0-5838 GCA_002482405.1 Firmicutes bacterium UBA7709
AACCGTCGACAGCATCATCACCCGGCCGTTCTCGCCGACTATTTGAAAAGCCTGCTCCAGGGGTTCCCGGGCTCCCGTCGCCTCAATGACCACCGGAACTCCGCCCATGCCCAGCTCGTCTATGATTTCATCCAGCGCCCCTGGATTTGTCTTGGTATTGACAGCGTGATGTACGCCCATAGCCTTTGCATACTCCAGGCGTTTGTCGTCGATGTCCGTGACGATGACCGGCGCCGCTCCGGATGCCTTGGCAAGCTGAGCGGCAAAAGCGCCCACCATGCCCTGGCCCAAAACCACCACGGGCTCGCCCAATTTTATCTCCGTCTTGCGGATTCCGTACATGGCCGTGTGGGCCAAAACGAAGAATGCCGCCTGCTCCTTGTCGACTCCCTTGGGAGCGGGTGTGCAGATCCGCTCATCCAGGATCAGATGGCTGGCGTGCTGGCCCGTGGCCGCGACGAGATCTCCGACTTTAAAGCCGGTAACTCCCTCGCCGACTCCGACGACGCTTGCGATTATGCTGTAGCCTATGTTCTGCGGCAGGGGAAGCACCTCTCCGGCCATCAGCATGTATTCCGTACCGGGGCTTATGGAGCTGTACTCCGCTTCAAGCAAAAGCTGACCGGGTCCCGGTTTCGGAAGGTCCTTTTCCTTCATGGTAACCTTTCCGTATTCCACTGCGGCATATTGTGTCTTCATGTGTTCATCTCCCTTTTCAAATTATTAGAAAAGACATCCTCCGTTCACGAGAATGTTTTGTCCGCTGACCCATTGGGAATTTTTGCTGGCAAGAAACGCCACCACTTCGGCAATGTCCTCGGGTTTCCCCAAGCGTTTGAGGGGGGAACGCTCCGCAATCTGCTGTTGAAACTCAAGGGGCAGCCCCTCCTTCATGCTGGGCGTTTCCGTTACTCCCGGCATGACGGAATTGATCGTGATGCCTCTGTCGGCAAACTCAAGGGCCGCAACCTTGACCATCAGCGTCATCGCCGCTTTGGTCGACGCATAGAGAGCAAAGCCCGGATTGGGGTAGAGTACCTGACTCGACGCGGTTACAACAATCCGCCCACCGTCGTTGAGCTGGAGTCCCGCCTCTTTGATGCCAAAGAACGTCCCTTTCGCGTTGATGTCATAGACCATGTCGAATTCCTCTTCGCTGGTCTCAAGGATCGGGGATATGTAACTGAGGCTTACGTTCGCGCAGAAAATATCGGGCCGGCCGAATTCGCGTTTGCATTTTTCAAATAATTCCTTGATATCGCTGAGGATGCTGACATCGGTCTTCACCGCAAGAGCCCTTCCGCCGNNGGCGGTCTCTCGCGCTCCCTCCTCATTTTTGTCGGCGACTACAACCAGCGCCCCATCACGGGAAAGCTTTTCCGCAATGCCCCGGCCCATTCCCTGGCCCGCGCCTGTAACGATGGCAACCTGATCTTTCAAATCCATTTATTCATCTCTCCTTTTAATCAAACCATAGGCGCCAGCCAGGGGGCAGAAGCCCTCACTGACGCCGCTGTTCAATGCTTTTCAATAAACTCGATCAGCACTCCTGAGTTGTCCCGGATATAGCATGTGGGATTGCANNCCACATTCATTTTCTTGAAATGATCCATCATTTCAGCATAATTTGACGTATAAAACGCCACGTGCTTCGTTCCAACGGTTTTCAGGTCCTCATCGGGATCTCTTCTATCCTTCGGCAGATCCCTGGGTTCTTTATATTCAAAGAGCTCGATTTCAAAATCACCAGTTTTGATAAACGCAATGGTGGCCTCCAAAGAATCCTAATCCTTCTAGCGGAACTGGCCGACTTTGACGAGTTTTTTGGGAATCCTGATTTTCTCACCGCCGAATTTGATGGCGTTCTCCGGGCAGGCGGGAACGCACTTTCCGCACTTGATGCACAGGTCTTCGTCGATGATGTGAATGAACCGGTCCTTGCCCTCGATGGCGTCCTCGGGACAGGCGTCGAGACATTCTCCGCAGCCGGTGCAAAGGGATGGATCGATCACATAGCTCAACAGATCTTTGCATTGTCCTTTCCGGCACCTGCGCCCTACAACATGCTCGGTCAATTCCTTCGCACAGGCCGTCACGGCCGTCATGGCGGGAAGCACCATATTGTTGCCGAAGGAGCAGAGCGGGCTCACCCGGATCAGGGGACAGATATCCTCGATCAGACGGATATCCTCCCGATTGGCCTTGGCTTTCGTCATATCCGAGAAAATGGCGTGGAGCTGCCAGCTCCCCTCCCTGCAAAGCACACATTTCGCGCAGGATAAGTCCTTTATGCTGCGGTACAGCTCCGCCGTTTCATGGATCACACAGTAGCCGTCCTCAAAAATTCTCAAACTGTCGCAGTGGTAGCTGTAGCTGATGGGCGTCTGCTCCAGCTTATCGGATTTTATAAAGCTCCCCCAGGTACCTCCAAGGAGGATGGGCTCAGTGGCTTCCTTTCCTTCAAGAAGCGCCGCTGCCGAGGTTCCTACGGGTACTTCTTTCATCTCCGCATCCCCTCCGATCACGGCGACATACTTTGTCAGCCCAGCGCTGTGGTCCGCGGACAGCCGCACCGCCTGACAGGCGGTCTCTCCGTCGACGATGAGAGTCGGCCTTCCCTGATATCCGTAAGAGGGATACTCCTTTTTATAAGCCGCCTCGGCGAAGTTGGACCGGATGATCCCCTTATCTATCGCCGAATAGAGCGACGTTTCATCCCGGAGCACGGGAGAAGCGGGTCCATTTTTCACTGTCACGGGAACGGAGACTCGGGATGTCAACGCCTGTGACAGGGATCCGGAGTCAAGTTCCCCGCCATAGATGATCACCTCCATACATCCGGCCTCCTGTGAGAGCAAAGCCAGTCCATCGGCCATCTGTCCCTCGCGGTGCTTCAGAAGATAGGCGTTGATCTGAGCCTCCTGGTCGTCCCCGCCGAGGTTGCAGATCAGAACCGCGTCGCCGCGTCCGCGCATATCCTCCAGGATAGGAAGAAGCTGTTTCCCGCTTTTATCCGTCAATGCGGAAATCCATTTTTCATTTGCACTCATCTGCCTCTCCCTCCCTTACGCCTCTGACGAAATCGGCCCAGAATTTTTGCGGCGCGATATCGAGCCGCAGGTCACATTGAAGGCATCTGGCCGCCTCGAAACCAGCATCGTCCGCGTCGTAACCGAAATCCATCTGTTCAAAGCTCCTGCATCTGACCTCCGGTGAAAGGACATGGCTTTCCCTGCGCGGCAGACCGCCAAAGTCCTCTATTCTCCCGATACAGGGATTCCTGCACTGTTCCGGGGCGAGATTTTCATCGATCCGGCCATCGCCTCCGAGATAGAGGTCTATCCTCTCGGCGGCGTTGCGGGCTCCGGCTACCGCCTTGATGACCGAAGCCGTTCCGGTCACGCCGTCGCCGGCGGCAAAGACTTNNGACTCCTTTGACGGATGTCTCACAGTCATTTTGCACCGCGATCCTGCCGCCCCGGCTCAGTTCAAGCCCAAAGCTCTCGTCTACGTCCGGCCGCTGGCCGATGGCAAATATGACGGAATCCACAGGTATGACCTGTTCGCGGCCCGGAACCAGGTCGATGACGCTGCGCCCATTTTCATCGAAATAAAAGTTGCTGACAGACGCCAGTTTCATCCCGGAGACGCGGCCTCCGTCGCCGACGATCTCTAAAAAGGTCTTGTCGTTGTGGATCACGACGCCCTCTTCCTCAGCCCAGATGCGTTCCTCTGAGGACGCGGTCATCCCGCTGTAACATTCGAGACAGGCCAGGTGCACCTCCTCCGCTCCGAGGCGTTTCGCCACCGTAGCGCAGTCAAAAGCCACGTTGCCGCCGCCCAGGACCATGACGCGACTGCCTACAGGCGGTTCTGTACCCAGCTCATTTGCCTTGAGAAACTCCGTATTGATATAGACGCCTTCCAGATCCGCGCCGGAAATTGGGAGCCTGACTCCCTGATGGGTGCCGACGGCGGCAAACACCGCGTCAAACCCCTGTTCCAGGAGNNATCCGGCTGTTTGTTTTCAGCGTTATGCCGCCGGATAAAATATCGCCGACTTCCGCGTCCAATATTTCCCGCGGCAACCGGTGCCTGGGAATTCCATAGCGCATCTGACCGCCCGTCTTTTCCCGGGCTTCAAATACGGTGACGTCATGGCCTTTGCCTGAGAGGTAATAGGCCGCCGTCAGCCCGGCTGGACCGGAACCGATGACCGCTACCCGCTTTCCCGTGGGCGGAAGTGACATGCGTTTTTCCTTCCAGGATCCGTCGTCGTTTTCCGCCGCATAGCGCTTCAGATTTTTGATGCCGATGGGCTCGTTCAGACAGCCCCGCTTACATTCCGTCTCGCAGGGATGGGTACATATAAATCCGAGGACATGGGGAAACGGCGCTTTCTCCCGCACGACGGCCGTGGCCGAAGAGCAATCGCCGTCCTTGATAAAGCGGATATAGCGCGGCACATCCACATGGGCGGGACATCCCTCGCGGCAGGGTACGAGCCCCTGCTCCCGCGTCTTGCCGATCTGTTTGGCCGCGATCTCATCGTGCTCCCTTATAGAGCCTGTGGGACAGACCTCCACGCAGGCCGTACAAAAGCGGCAGCAGGCGGAGTTGAGATTCTCTCCGTCGATGACGACCTGCATGCGCCCGTTGACCTTCTCAAATTTGATGGCTCCCACTCCGCGCATATCGGTGCATGCCCGCACGCATCGCCCGCAGAGGATACAGCGGTGCATGTCGTGCAGGAGAATGGGGTTTTTTTCGTTGGCCGCCACCAGAATTTTGTTGTTCCGCAGCTTTCTTCCGGTGTCGCCCACGACCTGGATGATCGTCTGAAGCTGACATTTGCCGTATTTCGGGCAACCCGTACATTCCGAAGGATGCGTCTTGACAATCAGATCGCAGGACAGCCGGCGGATTTTCTCCGCCAGCTCGTTATGGGTGTCGACCGCCATGCCCTCGCGCACCTTTGTCGAGCAGGCCGCCACAACCCCTTCGACATCTCCAACCCCGACAGAGCACATCTGGCAGGCTCCTGCGGGCAGAAGTCCCTCCATGCTGCAGAGATGAGGGATATAGATGCCGTTATCCAGGGCCGCTTCGAGAATGGTCCTGCCCGGTTCTGTGGCAATCGTCTGATTGTCTATCGTGAGCGTTACTTTGTTCATAAATTCTGTCCTTTTATCTGTTTATGTTTATTCTCCCTGCTGCACGTACTCCGCGGCGCTTTCACCTGCAAACCGGCCCGTATTCAGACAATAGCCCATGGTATTGCCCGGCAGAAGGAACATATAGCTGTCGCCGTAGATCGCACAGGTATCCGTTCCCGCGGCGTAGAGGCCGGGAATGGGATTCCAGCCGGCGTCCAGAACTTCGGCGTTCGTGTTGATTTTAATGCCGCCGAGAGTTCCATAACCGCCGGGACGGAACTTGCCCGCATAAAACGGAGCCTTGACGATGGGCTTCATGAAATGGCGGCTCTTGTAAAACTTCGTGTCGGCGGAAGCGCACATTTCGTTGTATTCCTCAATGGTAGCCTCCAGAGCTTCAGGGTCGATACCGATCATCTCCGCCATCTCACGTATGGAATCGGCTTTATACACATCGGGATTGCCGTTCTTGATGTACTCTGTGACCACTTCATCGAAATCGGCGACGGACTCAGGATGATGCACGAAGTTTGTAACATCGGGTCCGTTCTTTTTATAGCCGCGCAGGATGGAGGAGTCGAGAATGGAATAAGCGACCCGCCCCTTCTGAATCGATATGGCGTTTCCTGTAAATGTGGTGTTCTGCATCTGCTCTTCATCGATGAAGCGCTCGCCGAACTGG
>DLFX01000023.1:5854-9512 GCA_002482405.1 Firmicutes bacterium UBA7709
CTATCGGGACCGGCATCGCTGTTGGGCAGGAGGTAAATCATCTCGACGTTCATGTCCGTCCGCGCCGCTCCGACCTCTTCCGCCATCTTGATCCCCTCACCCTTAAGTCCGGGAATTGCAAAGTTGAACATGTCCTTCTGGAAGGTGTATCCTATGCGCTCCTTGATCATCTGCGGGTTATCGCCGGCGCCTCCCGTGCAGACGATGACGGCTTTGCAGGCCGCCTCTATATCCTCCCCGTCAGGCCCTTTGGCAATGACGCCGCAGACTTTTCCGTCAGCGCCCTTCAGGATCTTCTGGACCGGCGTTTCGAGATAGAACTCAGCTCCCTCGCTCTTGGCATGATCCATGAGGGCCTTTGTCATGATGGCGCCTCCGTTCCGTCCGATTCCGCCGTTTACGGCAACGATATGCCATGTGGCCTCGGATTTCGGAAAGTATTTGTAGGCTCCGGCGAATTCAACTCCCAGCTCCTCAAGCCAGCTGATCGTGTCGGCGGAATTTTCAAAGTAACGCTTCACAAGGTTGGCGTCAACCCTCCAGTGGGTGTAATCCATAAACATCTTAAACGCGCGTTCCACATTGATGTCCACCATCATGTCCTTCTGCTGTTTTGTACCGATGCCGAGAGGGCCCATGCCCATGTTGGCCGCGCCTCCCACCGTATTTGTCTTTTCAAAGGCTGCGACCCGGACCCCATTTTCAGCGGCGGCAGCGGCGGCGGCAAGGCCCGACAGCCCAGCGGCGATGATGACGACATCTGTTTCAATTTTTTTCATGCTATGCTCCTTCCCGCAGCCTGTCGCCGGCCGCGCAAAAAAGTAATGAAAATAGTGTGCGACATTCACCATTACGATTATGAAAAAATTACTGTAATTGCTTTAACAAACTAATCCGCATATTCGCATATCGCGAAGGAAATGACGAAATCGCCGTCATTGGAAAGGGAAACGGAAAGCCTGCCCACGCCTAAGCCTGTGGCCACTTGCTCCGCCCTGCTGAGCAAATGAACACAGGGTTTGTTTTCAGCGTCATTCAGGATTTCAATCTCATTCAGCCGAATCGCGTCCGAAGGAATGCGCAGCGCTTTAAAGACCGCTTCCTTTGCCGAAAACCGCCCCGCAAAGTACCGACTCGGGTCCTCGCGCAAAGCCGCCTCCGCCCGTTCCTTTTCAGTGAAGGTTTTGATAAAAAAGGAATCGTTCCAATCTGCGGACAGCGGTCGAATCCGGTCGATATCCAGAATATCCACCCCGACTCCGTGGATCATGGTCACTCCTCCCGTTCATTGAGTCAATTTGCTTTCGGAATAGACGATAGCGGCGAATTCTCCTTTTTTCACGGAATCTCCGCAGAAGAACATTCTGCCGGGATAGTCGGGAAACAGCGGAGATTTATATTTTACGGTTTTCGATCGGTCCACGGACCCGGCGCACTTTAGGTAAAGCTCGATTTCTTCTCTTGGTATCAGCCTTTCGCTGTGAGAGGACAAAATGCGGGAAAAAGGAAGTTCTTTTACCTTTTTCAACATTTTGATATGTTCACTAACGCTTGAGCTTTCTGGGAAAACAAGGCAGACCAGCGGCGCCACCGAATCCCCGCTCATCAGCAGCCCCAATTCCGGGCAGAGGAATCCCATTGAGCCAGGGGAATGGGATGGAAGAGGGACCGGCCTGACGGAAAGTTCTCCAAGATCAAACACAGTACCCTCCTCCAACGGAACCAGGTTGTCATACTTATAATTAAGATAGGCCTCTTGGTCGAAGTCCGGAGGAACAATTGCCGACAGGGCGAGCAACCGCCTCTTAACTTCAACAGCTCCACACATCTTTGCCAGCTCCCAATCTCCCCGGGCCAGATATACCTTGGGAAACTGATAGTTTCCCAGGGTATGATCCGTATGTCCGTGAGTATTGACCACTGTAAGCGGCAGGGTTGTTATACCGCTTACTTCCTTTGCTATGTTGCCGATTCCCATTGCGGTATCCACCAGAAGCGCTTTCTGTGAACCGATCAGGAGTGTTGCGAACACGCCCCGGACGTCTTCCAGATGATATACGGACGGCAGGGGATTCGTTACTCTGAAATAGCCCACGTAAAAAGCCTCCTTTTTTTTGTCTTCATCTCTGATTGGCCGCGGTAATGACGAGCATGGCGATATCGCCGACCATTTCCTCCACTGTGGCTCCTCTGGAGCTGTCCGCCACAGGCTGCCGGAAACCGGAGAGAGTGTGCCCGTATGCCTTGCCGTGGGCAAATCTCTGAATCAGCTTTACGCCGATATTCGCGGCGTTTAGTTCCGGGAAGATGAGGATGTTCGCTTTCCCTGCAACATCCGAAGGACGCTTTACCTTGCTTGCGGCGACCTTCGGGTCTATTGCGGCGTCAAGCTGGAATTCCCCGTCAAATTTCAAGTCGGGACGGCGCTCTTTCGCAATATTCAGCGCTTCAACAATGCGATTTACACTCTCCGCGTCTCCGCTTCCAAGGGTGGAAAAGGAGAGAAATGCCGCTCGTGGTTCCCACCCCATCAGGGCCCGGACGTTGTCACAGGTAGCGATGGCGATTCCGGCCAGCTCGCTCGGCGTAGGGGCGGGATTCAATCCGCAGTCGGCGAGGACGATCTGGTTTCCTTCCGGTCCTTCAAAACCTGGCACGTCTATCAGCGCAAATATCGAAGCGGCTTCGACGCCTTCCTGCATTCCGATGACATCTACCGCGGTCAAAAGCACATCTCCCGTGGTGTTCGTGTGTCCGCAGAACGTACAGTCAATCTCGCCGATGGCCTCAAGCATCATAGCGTAATAAAGCGGATTCTNNATGATTTTTCAGAAAGCATCCGGGGCTCCTGCATATATTTTGCGACAAGGCTTTCCTGCGCACCCTCATCGGTTATGTCTACGATCTTCATTCCTTCGAGAGACACTCCCGCTTCCTTTGCTGTCGCTTCAATTACTGCCGGATCATTGACCAGAACCGGATAACCGATTCCCGAATCCAATACGGAGCGGGCGGCAAGCAGCGTGTTTGCCGCTTCACATTCCGGCAGCGCTACGAGCTTCGGGCTGATCTTTGCTTTATCGATAAGGGTTTCAATTAATGTTTTGCTCATTTCTCATTCAATCCTTTCTTCGGATCGGCGCTATAGGACCGGTTCGATCCCCTCGAAGCCATGAAAGACGGAAATACCCGTGTATTCCTGGAGCTCCTCTTCGCCCTTGAGAGCGCGGATTGCGCCGGAAGCCAGGGCTTCCATCTCGAAATCACCGCCGTATACCTTGATAGGCGCTATCCAGGAACAGAGCCTGCTGACATTCTCCACAAAATACTCGTCGTTGCTGACTCCGCCGGTGAGAATGATACCGTCTACCTGGCCTTCCAATACCGCCGCATAGGCGCCGATGTCCTTTGCGAGCTGGTAGGCCATGGCGTCGTAGATGAGCTTGGCGTACTTGTCGCCCCTAGCGATCCGCGCCTTTACCTCTCTCGTATCGTCGGTGCCCAGATGTCCCAGAAGGCCGCCGGTTTTGCCGATCATTGCGGTCATCTCGGCCTCGGTGTATTTCCCGGAAAAGCACATTTTTATGATGGGCACGGCGGGAACGCTTCCGGCTCTGTTTGGCGCCATAGGTCCGACGCCGTTGAGCACGTCGTTGCC
>DLFX01000023.1:9536-15726 GCA_002482405.1 Firmicutes bacterium UBA7709
CCTTTTTCTGTGCGGTGACGGATAAGCCGCCGCCCACGTGAGCCACAATAAAGTTGCAGTCCTTGTACTGCTTGCCCAGTTCCTTCGCGTAGCGCAGGGCAACCTCCTTCTGGTTCAGCACGTGCACCCTGCTTTCGCGATAAAGTCCTTTGATGCCGGTCACATGGGCCAGGTCGGAAAATTCATCGGAATCCGGCGGGTTGACCACATAGGCGGGCTTTCCCGCACGCTGCGCGAATTCATGGATGATCTGCGCGCCGAGGATCGCGGGATGCTTGACCGTAAGTCCGACTCTGGAGTGCTCAAGCAGCTTGGCATTGACGGGGAATATCCCGCTTACCGTAGGGACCAGTCCCCCGCTGTACGCGGCGAAGGCGTCCATGTCCTCGATTTTAATCCCGGCTTTTTCAAGCTCGGTCAAAATCGTTTCCACGCGGAAGGGAAGCTGGTCGCTGATTTCCTTAAAGCTCTTAAGCTTTTCAGGATCGTGGGAAACATTTGCCTTGAAAATCTGTTTTTCGTCCTCAAATACTCCGAACTTCGTAGAGGTGGAGCCGGGACTCAAGGTAAAGATTCGATACATGATATGTACTCCTTTTCAATTCGGCTTGTTCAATTTCAGAACGCCGTGCGGACCGCAGCCAGGCTGATATCCCCACGGCATCCAAACCATTTTCCGTATTAGAACATTCCCTCGATATAGTCGGCGGCTTCTCCAAAGGTCTTCTTCTTTTTAAATTCCATAAACGGAACTTCCACATCGAAAACATCCTCCAGCGCCGCGCTGAATTGAACGATATTGACGGACTTGGCGTGCAGGTCCTCTTCAAAACGGGTGTCGGGCCCCAAAGTGGACGGATCGAGGCCGAACAGCGACGCCGCTTTCTTAATTAACGTTTCAAGTGCTTCTTCTTTGATTGTCATGTCATAAACCTCCCTTGACCTTCAATGGATATTCTCAATCCTTGTAAATGTAATCTCCTACCTTATACTTGGGCGGAATCGCCGGTATCTGAAGATAGGAGTCGTATTTTCCGCCGGTGTGAATGACGTGCATTCCGTCTCCATTATCAACTTCATGATTCATGGCCACATCGTGGAACCAGTCGGTTTTGGTGAAGCGTCCCTGAAGCTCAACGCTGATGTATTCGCCCTTGTGCCAGAAACGGCCGTGGGGATACATTTCAACATCAACGGCAAAGATCTCACCCGGCTTCATGCGCTCTTCCCTCGTATGCGCGTGAACCGGCTGAAAATCGCTGGCAAGCTTGGGGTGAAGGTCGCGATGGGAGCAGCGCAGGAAGCCCCAGGCTCCGCGGAACGGCGCCTCCATGCATTCCACAGGAACATACTCGCCGTTCACGCTCAATTTCTTGATCCAGGGGAACAGGTCCATATTGTCATGGCCGCGGCATTCCACCCAGAGATGAAGCTTCATGAATCCGCACACTTCCACATCCTCGGGGACCCTGAAATTGAACGCAGTGCTTTCCGTCTTAGGGTCGTAAACCACTTCGCTCTCGTTTGCAAAAGGCTCGTAGCTTCCATCGTGGTTCTCAGCGTTCAGATAGATCTTTTTGTATTCGGTTCTTGCAATGGGGAATTCCTTTTCAGGGCGTCTGGAAACATAGTCGTAGCCATACGCGTCCATAACGTCTACCCGTATCCGGGGGGTAAATTCCCAACCGTTGTGGATATCCTTTAAGTAACGGTCATAAAAACGCTTGAGTTCTTCAAGGTTTTCCGTCCGGTAATCGTCCGGCCACTCAAAGTCCCGATGTATCCGCAGCCATTTCTTTGGCGCGCGGATGCGGCGGAAGCCTTCCACGGAACCGCGCAGGTGATGGTGGACCCAGCCCGCCGTCACATACGTTGGTATCCTGATTTTATCGAACTTTGCCTCTTTATCCTTCCAGTATTCATTCATGAAAGGATATGTATTTACCATGGTGACGGTATCCTCGACCCAGTTGGGAGCGGCGACCTCTTTGACGATGTTGTACTCATAGGAGGGGTTCGGTATCCCGCCGCAGAAGTAGGTCTCGCGATACAGATCGCTTATGCCCTCCCACGCGGAGAGGCAGGCGAGATTCGGGGGCTGAGTAGATGCGATTTTCCAATGGCACATGCACACGCCGGAATTTCCGAAGAGGGTTGCCTTACCGTTGCACCACTCCTGTGCGGTGATCCATTCGATGAAGTCATATCCGTCTTCCGCGTCCTGCATACCCCAAAGATTCAGGTTCCCTTCCGAGTTACCGACCCCACGAGGATCTACGTTTGCCACCGCGTAATCGTAATGACACCAATAGGCCGGATCTGCGGCTTCAAATTTTGCCATCTCAGATACCGTCTTAGGCGGTACGCCCATGAGCTTCCAGTCATCCTGACCTTCCGCCGGACGCTTGCCGAAATAGCCCCAGCCGATGATGACCGGAATTTTGCCGCTGGCGTTGGCCGGACGGTAGATATCGGCGTAGATCGTCACTCCGTCGCGAAGCTTGACGGCGACGTCCTGTTCACAGATAATGCCGGGAGCCGCCTCATAGGTGCGGGGATTCAGCTTGGCACAGAAGCTGAACATGGCCGCCATGGGATCCGCATTTAACGTTCCAGCCTCGCGCATGGCGTCCAATTCCTCTTTCGTGTTTCCGGGTTTTCCTTTTACATATACAACGTCGAACTCTTCGCCGTTAAATATTTTTCTTTCGATCCTGCGCTCCCGGTTGTCATCCTTATCGTATTGAGTTGATGCTGGCATAATTGGATCCTTTCAATTTGCGATATTTAAATGCTTTATCTCACTTTGTATTAAATAATATTGTTAAAAATATTTCAATGTTCTACAGCACATTGATTTCATCTGAATTTAACAAAAATCATCGATATCGAGCGGATTTCTCATACAAATCCGCTTATAAACAGCGTTTTATTCGACACAGAGGTTTTTCATACAAATTGTTCTATAGTACAATTTATATGAAGAGTCATTTTTACCGACTCGGGTCGATCAATACCTTGATATGATCCTTCCGCGGCGACTCCAAATATTTTTCTACGACATCCCCAAGGCTGAAGACGCCTGTAACCATACCGTTAAAGTCGACTTTACCCGCAGCCAGCATATCCATGTAAATTTTAATGTCAGCCTCCGTATAAACAAAACTGTACTGAAAATCGGGCTCAAACGGCTGAAAGACGCCGGGAATCACCGTCAGCGGCTGTGTGATGGAACCTACACAGACTATCTGCCCTCCGGGCTTGATACAGGTGATGCAGGTCTGGTGACTGGCCGGGACGCCGGAGCATTCAAAGGCGACATCCACGCCTATCTCAGAGCCGAGGATCTCTTTTATCGCGCCGGAAACATCCTTGCACGCCGACGTGTTGATGAAGTAATCTCCGCCAAACTGCTTTACGATCTGCTCCTTCTCTTCATTGACGTCAAGCACGATGATCTTGCTGGCGCCGCCCGCCTTCAGGAACTGAATCACCGGGAGGCCTATGGCCCCGGCGCCGGAGACGACGACGCTGTCTCCGACCTTGAACCTCGATATGCGGACACCGTGAATTCCGACACAGATAATATCGAAGAGAACGGCGTCTTTCAGGTCGACCGCATCAGGGACTTTGATCAGCGAAGTATGGGCCACATCGCGGATCAAAAGATATTCGGCATAGCCGCCGTCCACGTATCCGAACCCTGCGGTTCTCTCCGGAAAGGCGGTGAGGCAGATGTTGTTCTTGCCTTCCCTACAGCTTGGGCACAGCTCTTTGCAATACCCGGGCGGACCGCAGATGATGCGGTCTCCCGCTTTGAAATCCGTGATTCCTTCTCCCACTTCCACGACAGTCCCGACATTTTCGTGGCCGGGAATCATTGGAAGGCGCAGAAAAGGCGGAATGTGGCCGACATAGAACTCGACATCAGATCCGCAGACACCGACATAATCGATTTTTACCACCAGCTGGTTTTCGTCGGCATGAGGTATGGGACGCTCCTCAAGGCGCATATCATGGGCGCCGTACATTGTCAAAACTTTCATACTTAATCACCTCCAATATTGATTTTTATTCATTTGGTATGCATGGGCCGCATGTGATCCCGCCGTCAACCGCAAGGGATGCACCGTTACAATGGAGGCATTCGTCGCTTGCGAAGAATACCGCGGCCGAAGCGATTTCTTCCGGAGTACCCATGCGCTTCACGGGAACGATAGACAATATCTTTTCTTCTATCTCGCTCCCCGGAGGCACGAGCTCGGTGCGGATAGCGCCTGGACAAATTGCGTTGCAGCGGATGTTTCTCGTCGCATATTCCACAGCGACGNNNNGTAAGCCGATTGCTTGGGCATGCCCGTAATCCCTCCTACGGATGCGATATTGACGATAGAACCGCCGTTGTTTTGGAGCATATGCGGTATGACCAGCTTGCACATCCGAAAGTAGCTCTTGATATTCAGGTTAAAAGTAAAATCAAAATCATTTTCGTCATCCATTTCATGGAGCCAGAAAAAACCACCGCCACCTGCATTATTCACAAGCACGTCAATCCTTCCATATTTTTCAACGGTTTTTTTGACGGCGTTCTCTGTTTCGGACCATGCCGTAACATCGGTTCTGATAAATGTCGCCTCTCCTCCGGCGTCCCGGATCGCTTTCTCCAGGGCGAATCCCTTTTCCTCCTGAATATCAAGAAATATGACTTTTGCGCCCTCACGGGCAAAGGTCGTTACGATGCCCTTTCCAATGCCAGCCGCTCCGCCGGTGATAACTGCAACTTTTCCATTTAATCTCATAATAGGACCTCCCATACTACGGCCTTGAAGCCTGTATAAATTCTTTATACTTTTTTACCCTTGCCTTAAACTCGTCCGTCTTTTTATTCTCCACGAGCTTGGTTTCCACACGCCGGATATCATCCATATGCTTGAATTTTCCGGGCAAGAGGGTATGGGCATGCTCCAATTCCCCTTCGGGGAAATCAAAGCGCGAAGTTCCGTTTTCAAAGGAAAGTTTTCCTTTGATACCGCAAACCTCGCATTCCGCGCTGCCATCCTTATGTATCAGAAAGTTTCTGCTGTAGCAGTTGGAGCAAATACCGGTTTCTCCCAGATATTGGGCGTTTTCGATATCGGCTGCGGCTTTCGCAAGATCAGCTCCGATTCTGTGACATTCCGCAACCTTTTCGTCCTCCATAATAATGGATTTCGACCAGGAAAATACCGTGTTATCGACGACTTTCCACATGGAGGTCATGGCGGTAAGCGCCATGTCGGCTGCCGCGCGGGAGGTCCAATTGCTTGCTCCGATAGAAATATAGGACACCGCTTTCCTTTTCAGCTTTCTGGGATCGGGGCCGGAACGCCCCGCCTCCTCTGCGATTTTACCGGCAACGATATTGATGCCCGTATCATGGCTTGGCCCGCATAATCTGTCCTGAATGAGCTTGAATACCGCCGGCGCGCCCTTTTCAAAAATGGGCACAGCGAACAAAAGAGCATCGACATCCAGGACCTTTTCATCAAGCCAGTTAAAATCATCTTTAATGATGCATTTCCCCGATCCTCCGGTCATAAGACTGTTCACGCATGCGATACAGCCGGTGCATGGTTTGAGATCAAGGTCGAGCAGCCGGATGAATTCAACCTCCGCCCCCTGTTCTTTTGCGCCCATCAGGGCTTCCTTCGCCATGCTGTCGTTGCTGCCGTCCTTTGATCCGCCTGAAACCGCCAATACCTTCATACTACACAACCTCCGTTTACGAGAATATTTTGTCCGCTGATCCACTGTGAATTTTTGCTGCAGAGAAACGCCACCACCTCGGCAATATCCTGAGGGGTTCCCAGACGCTTAAAGGGCGACTGTTCGGNNTCTTCTGAAACTCTACAGGTAATCCCTCCATCATTTTCGGAGTTTCCGTAACGCCCGGCAAAACAGAGTTTACGGTGATTCCTCTTTTCGCAAGTTCCAGCGCGGCGTCTGCCACCATCATCTGCATGGCTGCTTTCGTCGAGGAGTAGATGATATGCTCCTCCTTGGGATATACGGTGGTGCTGGAAGATACTACGACGATCCTCCCTCCGTCATTCAACTGCAGCCCGGCTTCCTTCAGACAAAACAATGTCCCTTTGGCATTGATGTCGTAAATCTCGTGATAGTCCTCTTCCGTGATCTCCAGAAGGGGAAT
>DLFX01000332.1:0-2274 GCA_002482405.1 Firmicutes bacterium UBA7709
TCTTCAAATTCTATCATCGCAATACTCCCGTTTCTTTCAGATTATCGGCCCAGTTCATAAAATGCCCTGATTTCGCGTCGTAAACCTCTGGTTTTAATTATACCTTATACTGTCTCCCAGTTAAACATTAATATTATGCCCGGAATTGTGCCGGGAGCAAATTTGGGTTAATATGAAAAAAGTGGAAGTGACGAAAGAATAAAATAAATACTTTGTAACCTTTTGTCGCTTCATTCGTTTCTAAAGTGAGGGGGGAGGAGAAAACTTGAATCGCGATATCCTTGAGCAGCTTTACGTTCGCTATCACAGGCCGGCGTTTCTATATACCCTTTCGCTCTGCAAAAACCGCGAAATAGCGGAAGATATTGTCTCGGACGCATTTGTGAAAGCCTTCTTGTCGCTTTCCGATGACCGCATATCATTTCAATATTGGCTTTTGCGCGTATGCAAAAACCTCTGGATAGATTACCTCAGGCGGCAAAAAAGAACGGCTGAAAATAGCGAGGCTGCCTTGCATAACGCGGCGGATCACGAAACCCCCGAACAAAATATTCTGCGGGACGAACGGCTATCCGCTTTATACCGATGTATCCGGCTGATGTCGGCGGAGGACCGGGAATTGCTGACGCTGCACTATTTCTCAAACCTGCCGTTAAAGGAAATCGCGCTGATGATTCACGCCAGTCCGGGAAGTGTTAAAACCCGGCTTTTTCGTGCAAGGCAGAATTTAAAAAAACTGATGGAGGGCAATGGCTATGACATTTAAAGAAGCTTTTGAACACTATAAAGCAGGCGTCGCCACCCCGGAAGAAATCGCCTGGGTGGAGGAGGAGTTGGAAAAGAGCCAACTGATTTTCCGGTATTTCGAAAATGATTTTGAACTGGATCAAGATTTGGAACCCGATCGTGAAAGGAATCCGGGTTTGGAAGCGGATCATGGGATGAATCAGGATCTGGAGGAAGACCCGTCAGAAATGCTGAAAAAAATCAGGAGGTCGATTCGAAAGCGCAACCGCAGCGTCGTCGCAGCTTCCGTACTCATCATCGCCGCGCTGGTCCTTTTGATCCATTATGCCGCGGTCCCTTTGCTCAATCATCTCTACTACAATCCAATGGCGGCTACCGCCGATGAATTCGCCTATGATATTGATTTTTCTTTAATTGCCTATACCGAGCTGCATCAGGCGGGGATTTATTACGCCAACACGGAGGGCAAAAACACAGGGATCGGAAAATACGACCTGACTTTGGCGCGATACAACCTCATCACAGGAAAGCCGGACTACATGGCGGCGACCATCGACAAGAATAATTTAAAGATACCCTCCTCTTTCACCGCAGACAATCTCCCTCTAAACGCTTTCGAAGGAGCTTCTTCACCGGTGTTCACTCTGTATCCTGAAAGCAGGGAAAACGGTATCAAGGCGCTGAAACAGCTACCGGATTATATAGACGTAACGGCGGAGGTAACCTTTTCCGAAGATCTTACCATGGGCCAGCTCGTCGATATGATGCACGGCAGCGATCTCTATTTCATGTGGGCCTGCATTCGTAACGCACCGGGGGGCGACCGGCGATATCCGCTGTGCGGTATGGATCTCACCGGCGCGGGTCCTGTCTATGAGAAGATCAATGAAAAATATCCCGACTTTGAGCTTTATTCGATCTCGGAGAGGGCTCTCGGCGCGTCCGATTATGAGCGCCATTTTATCAGCCTTTTGCAGTATACCATCGATCATCCTTACCTCTCCAAAGCCCTTAAAGTGGATTCGGACTATGGGACCTATTACCCTTCCGTACTTGACTATGTGAAAAACAATGGAGTCAAGACCTATGGCGTAATGGTAAAAGGCTCTCCAAAGGATATCCTGGCATTGACGGACAGCGGCGTTGTCTTTCAAATCCAACCCATAGACGCGAAGATCCGATTATGAGTTTTATACTTTTTTCCAGCCGCAGCGTATTTTCTCTTTTAGTTCAGACAAAGGCTTCAAGCCGCTTAAGGCATCATACGCCGACACGCAGCATGCTCCGGCGGCCGTGGCCATTTGAAGCGCTTCCGCCAGACTGCCCCCTTCAAGGGCGGAGCGCAAGAATGCCGCAATGCTCGCATCTCCCGCGCCTGTCCCCGACAGCACTCTTTCCGGAACATAGCTCCTTTCAAATCCCCTTTTATCCGCCCAATCGTCAAGCGATAAATTAAGCCGTTCGCACAGTTTTTTCATCTTTTTGTCCGAAGCGGCTTTCGTCTTATAATAAATTCCCGGCGCGCCG
>DLFX01000332.1:2291-11838 GCA_002482405.1 Firmicutes bacterium UBA7709
GGCGTGATATCCGCTACGGTCAGCACTTCCGTGATATCTTTTCCGTTCGCTCTGGCTGTCCATTCTTTGTATCTGGATCGGTCGAGCATAAAGCACAATTCCTCCGCGCTGGGCACGAAAAAATCCACATAGGGCAATATTCTTTTCAGTATTCCTTCCCAATCGGCTTTTCCCGCGTCGGAAGAGGCGTCCACCGCGGCCATGTCCAGTGATACCGCCGTTCCGGCTTCATGAACGGTTTGAAGGATCCTCGCCAGCTCAGCGCCCCCGTTCTCATACATCTTTTTCATGAGGGGCGGATATCCGAAATGAAACAGATCCGCTCTCTTGATTGCCTCAAAATCCAGATCATCATAGGAAAAGGTATCGTTGGCCCCCGGATCATGCAGGAATACCCGGTCTATGCCGGGTATTGCCAGGACGACAGAATAAGAGCTCTGACCGTGATCCGAAACGATCATTCCCTTCTCCGCGTCATATTTTTTCAAAAGATCCAGAATCAGAGCGCCGAACTCATCAGTTCCGATCTTTCCCATCAAGGTCACATCCGCTCCCAGGAGCTTCATTGCAAGCCCGGTATTGGCGACGGACCCGCCCGTATGGATATCCACGCCTTCCATGCGGATCAGTTTTCCGGGTGAAAGAACGGACGCAAGCTCCGCAGCCTGCTTTTCGGGGAAAATCGGCGTAATATCGATGCAAATATGCCCTGCGGCCACCGCGCGCTTCTTATCCTTCATGTTCCGCGTTCTCCTTGGAATTCACAGAATAAACGATGGCTATATTATACACTACAAATCGCCGAACAGATAGCCGAAACTTTCCAGCCGGGCCTGTTCCAGCATACGGCCTTCCTTTATCATTTCACGTTTCAGCCCCCTAAGGATATGCATCATATTCACAGGGCACCCTTCTTCCGCGGCGGCAAAGGCCGCCGAAAGGGCGATATTTTTGATGTAGGCTCCGGTCACGTCAAACCGGTCCGCCAGCCAGCGAAAATCCACGTCTTTTTCCAGGGGAACCGCCTCCGGAAAAACTGATTTCCAGATTTCCAGCCGCAGCTCCGCGTCCGGCATTCGGAAGTTGATCAGATATTTGAACCGGCGGATAAAAGCCGGGTCCATTGCGCCGTAATTGTTGGTGGCCAGCAGGGAAATTCCGCTGTACTGTTCGATACACTGAAGCAGCATGGATGATTCGATATTGGCAAAACGGTCGTTGGCGTTGGCCGCGTTTTCTACTCTTTTTCCGAAAAGGGAATCAGCCTCATCGAAAAAGAGGATGCTGTTGCTTTTTTTTGCCTGGTCAAAGATCAGGCGGATGTTCTTTTCGGTTTCCCCGATATATTTATCGACGACCTGGGAAAGGTCGATCTGATAGAGTTCCATATTGAGCTCATTGGCCACCACCTGGGCGGCCATGGTTTTTCCGGTTCCGGGAGGGCCGGCAAACACAGCCGAAACACCTGTTCCGTAGGGGAGCTTGCGGGAAAATCCCCATTCGGCCATGACGGTGCGCTTGTTTTTCACCCGATTGCAGAGATCCCGCAGTGTTTCCTTCTCTTCCCGCGCCAGCTTTAGGTCGTCCCAGGCAAAGACAGTTCGGATTCGGGTGGCCTTCTCCTCCAGGCTGTGGTCGATCAGGCCGTAGCATACCTGGTAAAGCTGCTCCTTACCGATCGCGCCGCCCTCTCCTGCCGCCAAACGCCTCGCGGTCTGCAGGGCCGCGGTGATCCGGCCGGGAGTAAAGGCAAAGGTATTGATCAAAAATGGCAGTTCCAGATCATCGGCCAGAAAATCCCCGGCGCTGTAATGCTCCCAGAGCCTGGCCCTCTGGTTTTCATCCGGGGTTGGAAATTCCAGGCGAAAAAGTCCGTCGTCTCCCGGCCATGATTTTTCCTCGTCAGCGGTCAGAAAGATGATCAGGCGGTTTTCCTTCGTCTCCCTGACAAGCCAGCGGAGGATATTCTTCCGTTCTTCCTTTTCATAGCCTTCCATTCCCGTGATAACCAAGGGCGCGTGCCGAAACATCGCTTCCCGGATTCCCGTGCGCAATGCGGTTTTATGCTCCTCTTCCCTTTTCTCTTCCTCTCCACCGCTGAGAAGGGACAGATGGCAAAACACCGCCTGCCGTCCGTTCCGCTGGCAGAGGTGCTTGATAAAATGCTTTTTGCCCGCTCCCTTTTCCCCATACAGCCAAAAGAGACTGCCGGGATTCAGCCGGAGATATTCCTCGACCCTGGTCGTTTCTTTCTCCCGGAAAAAAATCGGATCCAGGACCGTTTCCGGCAGATACTCCTCCAGATAGGGCGGAAGGAACCTTCCGTCCCCCAATATCAGCGACATCAAACGCCTGTCGGGAATCATCTGCTCCAGATATGGGGTTTCCCGTTCCGCCAAAGCCGGAAACAAGAGCTCCAGAGCTGAAAGCTCCCGCTCCGCCTCCCGATAGCATTCCGCAGGGGTTTGAAGCTTCTGGTGAAAGAAAAGCCTGGCACAGAATTCCGGCGTGGGATAGCTGAGGCGTGCATTGCCCTGGAGAAACTGCAAAATGGTGCGGTAATCTCCGTCCATCTCTGCCATCAGCGCCAGCGCAAGGGCCGAGCGCCCGAACTCCGAAAGCCCGAAGGTGTGACGGAGCCGTTCAACGGCGGGAAGGTCGCCTGACTGGGCTTCCCTGCTCTTCTGCCGGAAATATTCCTCCCATGAAAGCATCACCTGAAATTCACTTCCGGACTCCCGGCCTGCGATCTTATGCTCCAGCAGCCAGCCGATTTCCTCCGGCGAGGGCAGAAGCCTGTTGACAACATAGGGCGCTTCCGCCTGACCGGCTGTCTGGCAGTTATAATAGAACTTCAGCCGTACGGTCTCCAGGTGAAACAGGGCGGACAGGTATTCATTTTCGGTATTCATTCTATTTCACCTCTGCAATTCGCGGCGCGCCATCTCTCGCCTATGCAATTCGCGCGCCGTTTCATCCGCCCCGGGCCTGCTGTGCGGCGGGGGGTGCGGGAAGAGGACCGGCCCCCGGCGCTTGCGCCGGCGCCCTTCTGGCGTGGGCTGCTTTGAACGCGTCGTCCTGATTGGCGCTCTGTGCAAATAAACGGCCGTGATAGCTGCCCTCGGCTCTCCTTCCCAATAACTCCCTCACGTTCCCGTCGGAAACATCCTGGACCTTCCCTTCGTCCTGCAGCTTTCGGAAAAGCTCCTGAACGCTTTTCAACCGTTCACAGGCCGCTTTGATCTGAGCCTCGGACAAAAGTTCGGTCAACGNNCGAAGGTCGTCTTCCGTGACCGCAAGGGTTCTGTCTAAAATCTCCTGGGGTACAAAAGGAAATGCATCCTCCAGAATCGGACGGACTTCTCCCTCCGCCAGGGAACCGCTCGCCCCGATGTTCGTATTGGTTCCAAAGGAGGTGTCGTTGTCGATGGCGGTCAGTCTGGGTCCGCCCTCCGCGTCCTGGCTTATCATGTAATTCCCCTCATGACGGTCCACATGGCCGGCAACGAGATCCAAAACCGACATTTTGAACAGTTGGAGGGCGATCCTTGGGTCCGCCAGATTCAGGACTTTAGCGGGTCCCCTCCTTTCCAGCTTCGCCCTCTTGGCCTCCAATTCTTTTCTTCTGTTCTCCTGTATTCTCAGGTTATCCCGATAGTCCGACTCACTCCTTTTGCCGCTTTCCCGTGCCGCTCTGTTCTGCTGAATCGAGTTAGCCACTATAGCGAGGCTTTCCTCTATCTGGGCGAGCTCGCTTCCATGCTTGCGCGCAGCCCACTCCCCGGCGGCCCGGGACCAGTCGTCAGGCGCGAGGTCCGGGTCTATGCTGGAATAGAAGAGAAAGTCTGCGGCGGTTTCTCCCTGGGCCATGTCCATCAGCGAGGAGCTTTCCCCTTCTTCCGATNNTCCGATCTGGCCAGCTGGGTATTGACCGCGATGTCAAACCCAAACAGCAGGTTGAGCCGGGAATAAGCCACATCGCGCTGTGCCGTATTGGCATCCTTGATCGCTTCACCGATCCTGGTGCCGGCGTCACTGCCATAGTTCAATTCTTCAGGTTTAGATCCCAGACGGTCAACCATCACATAAAACCCTGTATTTTCGCCCTCGTTTCCCCGGTTTATCTCATAGGTCTTCCCGCGCTTAAAGACTCTGGACTGGCCTTCATACTGATCCCGGTACACCGTATTGATCCCCCCGGCTCCCAGGGCGGAAGCCGTGCTGCGGCCGCTGTCAAAGCGGTACATTCCCATGGTGCGGATCACTTCGGCATAGCTTTTGCCGGAAAACTGCGTCAGGGAGGCCGGGTTTGTCTGGAAGGCGGTGATCATATCATCATAAATTTTATTCATGTAGATCTTCTGACTCTGGAGGATGGCGGCCAGGTTGGCAGTATCGTCGGCCAGATTGCTCAGGCGGGCCACCGACTCCGCACTGGGCCGGAAAAAGATTTGAGACTGCCGCTTTTGAGCCGCCTGGGCCGCCGACTGCCGCATATCTATAGAAGCCTGCACCAGGGCGTCGGTCATCTGCGCATGAGCGCTCAACGCCCGTGCATTGACCCTGCCCATCTCCCTCATAAAATTCCCCCCTGCCGCCGGAATCACAGTGCTGCCGACGGTCTGCTCATACGACTCCACTTGACCGATCAACCCGCGAACTTCTGGCATGTCGGCGGCCTTGCCCTGAAAGGCCGGCCGCTGCAGGAGCTTGCTCTTGGTCAGCAGTTCCTTGTCGTGGAGGCTGCCGCCTTCGGGGGCGGCAGCCTGCGCCGCGGCAGGCTGAGGTGCTGCGGGAGCTGGAGCTGCCTCAGGAGCGGCAGGCGCCGCCCCACGGCGGTGACTGCCCAGAATATCTCGCTGGGGCGGCAGCTCGAGCTGCGGAGCGGCCTCGGCCGCGGCGGACGCCGCAGTCCTGCTGCGCTGGCTGCCCAGACGTAAAGGACTTCTCTCTTTTTCTCTTTCAGCGGCGCTGACTGAACCTCTCTGGAACGGCATGAAAATCCCTCCTATCTCATTTTAGCCATTAACAGGCTGATCGATTGGGCGGCTTGCGCCCGGGTACAGTAATCTCCGGGTAAGAACCTGCCGCCGCCACCCTCGGAAACGACGCCGCAGGTGACCATCCTTGCCACGCCATCCCAGGCGTAGGGCGAAATTGTTTTAGCATCACTGAACAGGACGGATGCCTTTTCGGTTTTGATCCTCAGTCCTACGCTCAGGGAAACATTGTTGAGCAAGGTCGCCATATCCTGCCGGGCCAGGCCACGGTTGGGATAGAGGTTTCCCTGGGAGGACAGGGCCGTTGAAATATTGTTTAAATACGACCAACCCACGGCCAAAGCGTACCATTGATTAGGCGATACGTCCCGATAGGATTGGTAGCTGCGCCGGCCCAGATTTGCGACGGAAAAAGCCCGTGCCGCCATATTNNGTCCGCTCTGGTTATGGCGTCATCCGGCCGGAAACGGCCGCCTGCCGGTGTGGTTATAACATCCCTGGCCGCCAGAAATGTGATATAGCCGTTGGCCCAGTAGTTGGCCGTCGTATCGCTGAACAGCATGGGGCGGTAAGCAACTCCATATTTGGACAGATGGCGGGGGAAAAAGGATACGGTCTTTCTCTCCGGGTCGTATCTGGATTCCGTGACCAGCTCAGTTGTGCCATCGTCCCTCAGATATTCGATGCACAGGGAATTGGGGTCCTCCCCTGGCTGAAGCTCATAGGGTATCCTGATTTCCAGGCTGTAGACGCCGTCCACCACGGTGATGATTTTCTCTCCCACCGTTAAAATCGCGTCGATACCGGGCTTTCCTTCATGATCGATGCGCTGCAGCCGAAACTGCACGTTTCCTCCCGAGCCGGCATCCAAGCCGCTCAAGGCTTCCCTGCGGATACGGAAATCGGAGGCGCCGGTACTGACCGTCAAAGAATCGATGGAGCTTTCGGCAAGCTGATTCACATCCCCTGCGTTTAAAGTTACCAAATAATCGCTGATTTCACCCGGGTCTCCGTCTTCAATCAAAATAACCGCGTCCACATCTCCGTCAGGGATATCCTCTTTATGCTTCTCCGCCAGCTCGATCAAAGCCTCAATCTCTTTCGAGGTTACCCGGGTCGTGCTTTGGCCGCCGCTCTCCTGGGTGTTTGCAGGAATCAGGGTGGTGTCGCTGGATAGATTGGGCTGGTTGGGCCGGTTGACAACCTTGATGTCGGGCCCTCTGCCTCCTCCGCCACCGGAGCTTGGCGGCGGCGGAGGCACATAGTACAGAGTAATGTCCAGGGTAAGGGTTTCCACACCGTTTATAAACATAAACACGATAGCAGCTTCCCCGTCCAGGGAAGGCACCGTCCAGGCGGTGCCCCTATCGTTTTCCTGAACCGCAGTCCCGTCGATTCCGGCATAGGTCCATCCATCCGCCAGCGTAAAGGAAATCGGAATATTGGCGTTTTTATTGACCGGAGCGTTGCAGAAGTAGACGAGATCGTCGGCATTAAAATCTAAAGCCGTCCCTTTGCCATCTACGGTCAGGCCTGTGATCCACTGCAGATCGCAGCCGATGACTATTCTGACCGTATGTTCAACGCTATCGCTGCTTAGAGGCAGAATCAAGGTTGCAGTTAATGCATCCTGAGAAAAGGTCAGCGTCCAGCTTTTCCAATCCGAACTCGGGACAAAACCAGCTCCGGGTTCGGGTGAAGCACACTCCACCCGGTCCCCCGCTTCAATGGCGATGGAGTGGGGCCCGCTGCCCGTAACCGTCATTGAATAGTTCGAATTCATTTCATCGCTGTCATACGACGGACTCAAGGCGGCGCCGTCTACGGTTACCTGCAATTGGAAATCATAGCGTATGGTAACGGAGATCTGCTGCCGTTCAAGGCTGTCGCGGTTCTCCAAGGTCAAAGTCAGCGTCGCAGTCGGCGACTCATCGGGGAAATTCAAGAACCAGTCCCAACCGCCGAGGTACATAAAGCCCTCCGGCAGCGATTCTTCTACGTATGACACGTTATCCGGCACACCTTCAAGTGAAATGGTGATCTCGGAGGTATCTGTGACAGTGGCCTCAAAGGAATAATTCCCATCTGACGCTGCCGGCTCTCCGACTACCGTGACCCCTGTAAGCCAGGCATCGCTCTCCAGCCCCAGGGCCATAGGAACGGCAAGGGCCGGGTCGGTGCCGGCCGCCTCCGCCGGTTCTTCCTCCCGTCCGAAGGGAATCACGCTGTCCGTCACGAGGGGAGGCGCCGTGCCGTCTGTGATGCCCGAAAATGTCGTATTATCTGTGATGCCCGAAGGCGTTGTGCCCTTGGTAATGTCGGTAACGCCTTCAGGCAGTGTGCCACCTTCTGTAAGGCCGGCTCCCTCCTCTTCCGGGGCTGCGGGCAAACCTTCCGGTACTGCCGGGTTACCCTCCTCGCCGGAGGGGCCGTCTGAGGTGGTATCGCTTAAGGGGAGCTGCGTCGCGGAAGCTTCGCCTTCGGCGTATGCCGTCCCCGCCGTCGGACAAATTGTGACAGCGCTCAACAGCAGAAGAACGCATAAAACTATACTGAATCTCTTTTTCATCCGCTTTCCCCCCTTAATAAGACTCGACAAAGATATCGGTGGCGCCCGTGTCCGGCAACTGATAGTAACGGTCGCAGCGGTAAAGGTATTCCTTGGCCGCGGCATCCTGGCGAAACTGTTTCAGCACTTCGATGAAGACCAGACGCGCTTCGTAGAACTCCTTTTGACAGTAGAGGCTGACGCCTTTCTCAAACAGTTCCTTCGTCTGCTTCTTGAAAAGCTTTTTATCCTCCCGATCGCCGTCAAAGACGTCGTATAGNNGTATCCGTGGCGCTGATATGAAGGAATCCGACAAACCTCGCGTTATATTTCTCGTCGAAATCCTTGATTTGGCTGACCACCGAAGCGGTGGTCAGAATCCGTGAACCGTATTTTGGCGCGATTTTGCGCAGGTATCCGCTCAGGTTGGTATGCTCTGAGATGGTGGTGGCCGCGAGCCTCTCCTGATGGCCGACGATGCCGATCATGACCGGGCCGTAGCTTAAACCGCTGGCCATTTCGATCTGCCGGTCCGGGCCGAATCCCTGTCCGGCATTGAGCAGTTCCATGGTCTGGCATACGGAGATTGCGGTGTTCAGCGCCCGCTCGTTGCCCCCGGTGTAGAAGGCCACGAGGCCAGCGTTTTCAAATTTGTCCACTACGCCGCCGTTGTTGTTGACCAGAGGCACCAGGTTGGAGAATATGAGGTTGATCATCCGAAACATTTCCTCCCCGGTCATGGTGCTGACTATCTCTTCAAACCTTACGGCGTTGAAGGACAAAATAGTGATCTCTTCGTTTGTCTGGTCACCCAGGCGCACATCCGTCACGCTGCTCTTGCGCAGCAGATGAAACATTTTGAAGGGTACAAATTTATAATAGCCTTCGTTCAGATCGGTCAGCTCGTTGACCTTGCTCTCGATGCTTACCGACATCTGGTTAAACACGCTGCCGATCTCAGCGACTTCATCCCGTCCCCTGACTGGCGTCTGAATCCCCAGCTGCCCGTTGATGATGGCGCGAACGCTTTCCCTCAGGTGTTTCAGAGGCGCCAGCGAGCGCAGAAGGATGGCGATCAGCACGGCGAGCAGGATCGCCATGATCAGCGCCGTAATCATGGCAACCTTTTCGGTGCGCTCCTGGACGGCGTATTCCAAGGCCGCTTTGGTGACGCCTGTTTCCATCACCGCATAGACATTGCTGTTTTCATCGGCAAGGGGTATGGCAAGCACGATCCAGCTTCCGCCCACATCCTGAAAATCTCCGCGTATGGTTTTACCTTCATGTAATGCCCTGTCATACAATTTCGTGGTCTGACGGTCGTAGTAATAATCGATGGGCACGTTGATATAATTCTGGTCGCAGTATAGGGAGTAAAGCCTCCCGTCCACCACCTTGTAAAGCCAGTTATAGCTGAAATTATAGACCTGCTGTCCCTCCCCGCTCCCCTCGTCAAAGAGCGTGCTGTCAGCCGGCAAAGCGTTGAGGATATTGCGCAGCTCATAATAATATACGTTGTCATAAGGATATGTAAGGTTGATCTCCGAAAGCCGCTGCGGGCTGATGGCCTCCACCTGCTGCCGGGAGACGAGAAACAGCTCCTTGTATTGTTTTTCCACCAGTTCCTGCACAAAGAGATTATTCATAAAATTCTGCAGCAAAAGGAGACTGACGATCACTACCGGTATGCAGGCGGCGATGAGCTTGCTGACGATGGGAACTTTGCCGCGGGTAAGAAGCAGGAAAAGATTCCACAGGATATAGACCGCCAGAAAAGCAAAGAGGAAGCCAAGGAAATACAGGAAGCACCGCAGACCCAGATCGCCGTTGGTTCTGACAAGCTTAGGATACAAGGTGCCCTGTCCGTCGGCAAAGACGCCCAGAACCGTATGTCCATCCCCGGTTTCCACGCCGGCTGTAAAGTGAGTATCATCCGCAAAATGAACGTTTTTTAAATTTGAATCCGATACGGCTGTCCCATCGTTAAGGGAAATCCTGC
>DLFX01000268.1:0-179 GCA_002482405.1 Firmicutes bacterium UBA7709
GGCAAGCTGTATCTGATGGGAAAGGACGTTCAAAGGGACAAGGAAACTGCTGTCCGCTGGTTTACCTTATCGGCAGAGCAGGGCAACATTTACGCTCAGTTTTTCCTCGACCATATGGACGATTTCAAAGACCCCTCCGTCCTGCTGGCGGGGACACGGCTCCTGCATCACATGAGCCG
>DLFX01000268.1:269-426 GCA_002482405.1 Firmicutes bacterium UBA7709
GGGATGACCATGAGCAGACCATGTCATTATAACGATTGGAGGATAACCGTGAAGAAACAGAAAAAGAAAATCAAGCAGCCACCCATCAAGGAAAAATTGCTCCAAAGTCATTGCCGTCCTATAAAAAGGGCGGCTTTTTTTCATAGAATCGGCAATC
>DLFX01000268.1:588-2362 GCA_002482405.1 Firmicutes bacterium UBA7709
GCAGAGAGCGGCGGGTATGCCATTGACTTCGTGCGGAACTTCTACGGTCTCACATTCCCCGAAGCCGTGACCATGCTGCTGGGCGGTGAGCAGGGCGAAATCTACCGGCCCACTTCGCAAAAGAAGCAGGAATCGAAACAGCCCTTTGCCCTCCCAAATCCCCACAGCGATATGCGCCGCGTCTATGCTTACTTGGTGAAAACCCGGCTCATCGACCGTGAAGTGGTCAGTTACTTTGCCAAGGCAAAGCTCCTGTATGAGAGTTGCGAAAAATCCAAGGACGGTATGAAGGAATACCATAACGCCGTTTTTGTAGGATACGATGAGAACGGCGTTCCCCGCCATGCCCACAAGCGAGGACTCTATACCGAGGGAACCGGCTTCAAGGGAAATGTAGATAGCTGCGATCCGGCATACAGCTTCCACCACATCGGCACAAGCAACCGCCTCTATGTGTTTGAGGCTCCCATCGACTTACTGTCCTATATCACCCTTCATCCCCAGGATTGGCAGGAACACAGCTATGTGGCTCTCTGCGGTGTTTCTGAATACGCCATGCTGAAGATGCTGGAGCTGCATCCGCACCTGGGCCATGTGATTCTATGTCTGGATCATGACGAGGCGGGAATCGAAGCCTCGGAGAAATATCAAGACCTGTTGTCTGAAAAAGGGATTCCATGCGAAAGGGAGCTGTCCATACACAAGGACTGGAACGAGGATATCAAAGCCAATCATGGCTTACCGACTATCCCTGCGGAGGAACATCCCCAGCATTTAATCCGGGATGAAATCTGCAAGCAGCTTACCGAATCGATAATGACTGTGAAATCCAACTGCTCTGCGGATACCCTGTCAGCCCTGCTCACAAAAGCCCGTTCCCATCTGCATTGGGGACAATTCTCCGAAACAGATGATTGCATGCGGGAGATGTGCCGCCTCTCTGTGGCGGCCGCTGCGAGGGAGTACCGGCAGAAAGGTCACAGCCGTGACCTTTCTGCTGTACAAAGCCGTCTGCATGATGGTTTCAGGACTTATGAAAACCGCGGGCATCTGAAAACCCGGCTGGATTTACTGGAATCCGATATCATGTCCCTGCGGGGCTTTGAGCGTGTGGTGACCGCCAGCGAAAAAGAAAAGCTGGCAGAGTGCTATGAACACATTGCCGCCCAGGGCCTCAAGGGGGCAATTCTGCTGGAGAAACACCGGCAAAAGATGGAGCAAAACCAGGGAATGAAATTGTCTATGTAATATCCGGCAAATAACACTTCACCTCCGCTTCTGACAATCCAAATCAATTCAGAAGGAGGACACTATCATGCCATCTCAAGTCTATATTTTAATTACAGCGGCCGCCGTGATGTTTTGTGTCATCGGCGGCCTTTCTCTTTTGGCTCACTATTATACCCTAAACGGAATCAAGTCCCGCACGGTGGGTGACGGCCAGCATGGTACAGCGCGGTTCGCATCAAAGCAGGAAATCAAAAATACCTATCAGCACATCCCCTTTCAGCCGGAGCTGTGGAGGCAGGGACAATGCCTCCCCACTGAAGCCGGACAGGGAATCATTCTCGGAAGCATAGGAGCAAAGAATAAAATAACGGCATTGGTGGACACTGACGATGTTCACGCGCTCATGATCGGCGCCTCCGGCGTCGGGAAAACCGCATACTTTTTATACCCCAACCTGGAATACGCCTGTGCCTCCGGGATGAGTTTTTTGTCGACCGACACCAAGGGCGACCTGTATAGAAACTATGGAACCATCGCCCGCGAC